>DAIPKY010000047.1:0-11447 GCA_036769505.1 Nitrososphaeraceae archaeon | reverse complement strand
AGAAGAAATAATCGTAAAAAGTAATATGATTGTAAAAAAGAGTTTCTAATAATAAGGCTAAATACAGTTTATTTTTAGCCCATAATAGAATTATGAATCTATATTGCTATAAAATATTGCTATAGAATACGTATATTGTAGTGCCTATTTATTGGAACAATAAATTAATCAATAGCTCTACTTATTAGAGACGGTATCATTAATAATAATATGGAGCTTACACATCATTGTAACAACAAAAATTAAGGCTAATGATAGTTATATATTATTAGTAGAAGATGAAGATGATATTCTTCACCTTTTCTGTGAGTATTTACAATCTGCAGGTTATAAAATAACTTCTTTTGATAATCCCATTAATGCTCTAGATTACGTTAACAAGAATGATGAGAATACTCTTGCTAATTGTTCACTTGTTATAACAGATTATAAAATGCCGCAAATGTCAGGTTTAGATTTTATAAATAAAATAAGAGAAAAGGATATTGAGTACAAAATAAAAATGATACTCATTAGTGCATTTATAAAAAGTGATTTAAATGTCGATGATGATAAATTAAATCGTCTAAAGATTGATAAAGTAATTGAAAAGCCTATACATTTAGAAAATTTAAAAGATGAAGTAAAGAAACTTTTGTTGAATTAAATAATTTAGTAATAGTGATAATATCAACGGTAGATAATAATAAATCTGTCTTGCAAATTGAAATTGTTGTTCAGTTATTTAATATCTTTTACTTTAGATAAAATATTATAATTATTATCTTCAACTATAATATAGTATATGGAATAATAAATTAGAGATGAATTGATTATTGTCTACTACTAAAAATAAAAAATAATAAATATGATAATAATAGAAGATGATGATAAAGATATTACCAATTTATTTTCAATATTTTAGCCTCATTAAGTTATTATTAAAAGTTATATATATAATTTGATTACTTTTGGCTTCGATTTCTGATAACAAAATTTGAGTTACATAAAAAAGTTTTAACATAAACAGCAAAGTATTATTAAAAAAGTCATTTAAAAATTTAAACAAAAAATTTTTCACAATATATATTGTGATCTGAGAATTGCAAACGATGAAGTTGCTAGAGATATTCAGAATAGATGGATATTATTATTATTATTTGATTCTTGTCCAAATACTAGAGCTGAAATAAAAGATAACAAATAAAGAAAAGTGGTAGGTATGAATATCAACCATGAAAGACATAAAATGAGTTTGACTATCATATTTTAATGAAATCATTATGGTTAATAAGGATATGATTCATAATAAAGTGATTAAAGAAAAATATCAATTTCTCAAAATATTAAAAAGAGAATCGAAATATCTTATTGTTTGCTACTCTATCGAGCTTTTACTACTATCTGATATGCTATATATTTTATCTTAAATACTATTAAACTATTATTATTTTACTATTGATTAATCCTAATTTAGAGATAGACCATGTGCATCTTAAAGTATCAAATTTAGAAAAATTGATTCACTTTTACGAGTCCATTCTTGGATTTAAGTTAGTACGACTAGAATCTAAGATTGCATTTCTTTCATCATCGTCATCAGAAAATAAAGATTCATCTAGGTTTTTAGTTGTAATATCTGAATTAAAAGATAATGCTGTTTCCATATTTAATCATAAACCAAGAATAGCAGGATTGTATCATTTTGCAATTTTATTACCAGAAAGAAGATATTTAGCATATTTTCTTAAACATATACAAAAAAATCTTAATCCTGAATATTATGAAGGTATGGCAGATCATGCAGTATCCGAATCAATATATCTACATGATCCTGATTTTAATGGAATTGAAGTTTATAGCGATCGAGATCCAAATAAATGGAAATGGAAAGATCATACAGTACATATGGTTACTGAACCATTAAATGTAAAAGACTTATTTAAAGAAGCTATCGACGTGGACAATAAATGGAATGAGCTTCCTGGTAAAACATCAATAGGTCATGTCCATTTGCATGTATCAAATCTTGTCAAAGCAAAAAGATTTTATTATGATATTTTGCAACTAAATCATACAGCTACTTATCCTGGAGCATATTTTTTTGCTGCAAATAGATATCATCATCATGTTGCTACCAATACATGGCTTGGCGAAAACATTTCTCCTGCCTATACCGATAATAATAATCCAGGATTAGATCATTATGCAATAAATTTACATAATGAAAATGATTTATTTTTGCTAAAGAATCGTCTTTTAGAATTTAAAATAGATATTGATGAAAAATTAATTGAAAATGATAATCAATTCTCTTCGTCATTCTACGCTTATGATTTTGATGGAATAAAAATACAATTTTTATATAATAAAGTTAAATAAATGGTACAATAGCTAAAAATTACAATAACCGTTTATTCTTATAATTAAACTTGATCTTCTATAAAATAGCTATGGATAGTGCATGATTGATTGCTTTTTGATATGTCAATTATTCTTATAATGATATTCTATCCTTTCTATCATAAGCTTCACGGGCAACATTTATTGCACCTTTCCTCAATAACATTGCTCTATATACTACTTGTTTTGATAGTTCAGTAGCTATTTTCCTTGGATTCTCTTCTTTCATTATCGCTTCTGTTAGTATTTCCTTTATATTCTTGGTTATTTTATATTCAATAAGATCAAATGCTTCCTTTTCAGTTCTACCTTGATACTCAACAAAAGATCCAATAACACCACCAGCATTGGCTAAGAAATCAGGTACAATCCAGATGTTATTCTTATGCAAATATTTACAAGCATCAGTAGTAGTAGGAATATTTGCTGCTTCCACAACCATTTTTACACCATTTCCAAGTAATTTGGGAGCGGTTTCGTTATTTATGACACCACCCATAGCTGCAGGAATAAAAATATCTAAATCAATTTCAAAGATTTCATCTTTATCTCTTATATCATATCCAAAATCTTTTAGATCTGAAAGTTTTGCTTTGCCTTTCATATCTTTCATTAGTTTAGGAATATTCAACCCATTCTCTCCTTTGCTATAAATAAATCCTGACACATCACTGACACCTATTACCTTAATTCCATTTTGATCAAGAAATCGAGCAGCAAAGGATCCAACATTTCCAAATCCCTGAATGACCACTCTCGCCTTAGACTTTTGTGGCATTGGCATAATTTTCAAGTCTTTTAGTATATCAAGAGCTGTTTGCAATGCTACACTAACTCCATAACCTGTAGTTCCAAGTTCATGGGGAATACCTCCAAGCTCCGATGGTTTGCCAGTACAAGCTCGCATATCACCTATCTCATGCGCAAAAATTGCCATATCAAGTTCTGTTGTCCCTACATCTGTTGCAGCAATATATTGAGAAGGACAATAAGGTTTAATCATTTTTGCAAAGGATTTCATCCATGACACCCTATCAACTTTATTTGGATCAGCAATGATGCCACCCTTGGCACCACCAAATGGAAGACCTGCTGCAGCACATTTCCACGTCATAGTCCTGGCAAGTCTAAAAATTTCCAAGGGGGTAACGCTTGGAGCGAATCTTATACCTCCTTTTCCTGGACCTTTTGAAGTATTATCAATAACCAAAACTCCTTTCATAGCCGTGTCAGGATCATAAACCTGCAAGACCTTTTCAGGTCCCCATTCATCAATTTCTTCCCATGCAGATGTCAATTTTAATAATCATAATATAGATGTCTTTAGATTATATGTTTCTCTATTGTGAGATAAGAAGAGAAATTGAAATAATATGAAACAGGGATTGTATTGGTGGAAATTATGATTTTGGATTGTTTCTAAAGATGATCTCTTCTACTGTCTTGATTCGTTCAGACAAAATAATAAGTTTATAGATAAATTATATCAATTAAACACCGAGACCCTGACCATTCAACTTCCTACCATCTTACTGCTTTTATAAGTGAGCCGGAAAATCAAATAAAATAAATCCAATCCATAGGATATTGTATTCTTTATTAACAACCAAATTATAATATAAAAGTTAAAAGCATTGATTGTGCTTTATAACTACTATTTCAATTAACTAAATTCAATTTTAAATTAATATTCTACAAGAGATAATAACCATATGGTTTATTCATTCATGTAACAGTATTTGGTATCAAATAATAATGATAGTTGTTCATCATCATCATCATCAACAACAGGATCAGTTTTCTTTATTGGAAATGCAACAGTTCTTATTAAATATGCAGGTTTTACAATACTTACAGATCCAACATTCATTCATATGCATGAAAAAGTTCCTCTTGGATATGGATTGGACACTACAAGACTTACAAATCCTGCAATGGAAGTTAATCAATTACCTCCATTAGACCTTGTTTTACTTTCGCATTTTCATGGAGATCATTTTGATCAAGTTGCAATACATGAACTTGACAAATCTTTACCTATAGTGACTAATTCTCATGCAGTAGATGAACTTTCTATTAGAGGATTTACCAATACTAAAAAATTAGATACTTGGGAAAATATTACATTTACTAAAAAAGATAACGAGGATAATAGTGATGTTGAACTTCAAATTACAGCAATGCCAGGCAGACATGGACCATTTCCAGTTTCAATGTTCCTGCCTAAAGTTATGGGTACTATCTTAGATTTTAAGAGAAAAGATGATAGGAATGAGAGTAAAAATAAGTCTCATAATGGCAATCAACTATTTAGAATATACATTACAGGAGATACAATGGTCTTTGACGATATAAAAGAAATTCCTAAACGTTATCCAAATGTAGATTTGGCATTACTACATTTAGGTGGGACTACAATAATGGGAATAATGCTTACAATGGATGCAAAAGAAGGTTTGGAAATGTTTAATATAATAAATCCAAAGAAGGCAATACCTATTCATTATAATGACTATGATGTATTCAAATCACCAATAGAAGACTTTCAGGCAAAAATAAAAGAAGCAGGTATTGAAGATAATGTATTTTATCTGAATCATGGAGAAACATATACATTTGAAGTTAATAGATAAATAGAAAATCTTTTAATAAGTTTTTTAAAATAATATGCAAATTTCTTTATTATAATATTTAATTAAATATTTATAAAATAAAAACTAAAAAAAAATTTAGTGGTTGTTTTAATAAGATTTTTCTATCTTGTTTACAAAGTTAAAGTAATTTTGAACAGATTCATTATAGTATTTTTGTGCAATTTCTATTGATTTGTTAAGGGTTTCTGTAGATGCTAATGCAATATCATTTACTCTTTGTGTACAGTTTATAATATGATCTGTTGAATTTTTGTTGTTGGTTTTATTATATATTCCAGCATAGATTTCAGGAAATCTAAAAAAATTATTCCAATTTGATTTTGTTTTGGTATATGTATCATCTATAAATTTTGAAAATGCTGGTTGATAATTATAGAGAAAATTCTTTTGTGCTTCAACATAATTATTTGAAATTGCTTTAATTGTGTTAATGATTTGTTGTTGATATTTATCTGCTAGTTCAATACTTGTTTCAAGAATTGCTCTGTTTGTTCTTTGATATTCATTAATATTATTATTGGTGCTATTGGTTGTTTCTGAAATAGTGGATGTTGTATTTGCTAGTTGTTGTCTTTGATGATCTAGAAATTCTTTTGTTTCTTCTTTTATATTATTACTTTGCACTTTGTTTTCTTCTTTTACGTTTACCATAGTATTAACTAAAAATCATACTGGTGAGACTTATAAATTATAATAAAATAGAAAGTTCAAAGTAAAACTTGTATATAAAAATTAAGTAATTCTGCTAGTAACTTTGAAAAAGATGGAATCGATGACCTAGTAATAGGAGTATCCAAAGAAGACCTGAAATTAGAAGAGATGTTCAAACGTGTATTAAACGATACAGGAGCAGTCAACATCATTTCTAGATTAAGTTCTGGATTAAATTCAAAAATAATCAATTCTGGCAGCCGGATTCATAAATCTATTTTTTTCTTTTTCGAATATTATATGAGTATATTATTTGTTTTCTTAAATACTATTAGTCAAGAATTTTCCTTAACAATTTAAAATAAGTTTCTACTAATAAAGCTAAATAAAAGTTTGTAGTAGTAGTAATATATCTACAGTAAAGTCTTTCTTTTTCTATAAAATTTGCCATTTTTGTTATTTCGAATAAAAAAGATATAAAATCATTAAATATGAATCGTTAATATTATAAACATGTGGGGTATTACAATGTATCTCATGCGACTTGCCGATTACTTACAAGGGCGTAAAGATAAAAAGACTTGTAGGATATGTAATTATATTGCTAAAAATGAAAAATCTCTCAATGACCATATGCAAAAAGAACATAATTCATAAATTAAAGGCTGGAAGTTAATTTTTAATAAGTATCTCTCAATACTTTCGTTTCCTTCATCCCTGTTTAAAGAATTTAATTTACCTTTTGTTTATTCAAATATAGAATTCAATATTTAGAATATCACTTTATCATTTACATTTAATTCTCACGTTTATTAGGATTTATAAGCACTTGTAATATAGTTATTAGCTAACAGTATGACAAATCTCGAAAGCGAAAATAAAAAACAAAGTAATAATACTAAAGAAGGAACAGGTAAATTTTTAGACCAACAAAGACAACAAATAGAAAACACTGTGTCTAATATCTCCGATACGTCAAATAAAGTCACCAATAGTGTTAATGACTATCAACAGACCAACAGAGCGATTCTAGATAAAAGTATTGATGCTTCCAACACATATCAACAAGAAACTATTAAAACAATTCAATCGATCTCTAACAACACTATAGAATTACAAAAGAATTTTGCTAATACTTTTCAATCAGTATTTTCAAAATTTATAGATGATACATCCAAATCTTACTGGAACAATTATCTTTATCCACAACGATATACAGACATATACAATAAGACTAATCAAAATGTGACTGACAATACCTTAAACACTACAAGACGAATTAATAACATTGCATTAGCATCTACAGAAACCCTTAACAAATCAATAGAAATTGCACAAAAATACTATAATGAATCTGTTCAAAATTACTTTAACTTTGTAAACAAGATAGAAAAATCTTATTAAAACAACCACTAAATTTTTTTTTAGTTTTTATTTTGATTATAACTACTATTATCCTTAATATATATAATAAAAATTCATATTGCTAAATCATTTTACATAATTTACTATAGTAAAAGCTAAACACAAGATAGCAATATCTCTACAATAAACTGTTATTTTAGAACCACTATTGATATTACTCCCGACGGGTCAGTAGTTTTCTAGGGTTTACCCATAGATGATAAATATAATAGTAAAAATAAAATAAAACTTCTTATAAGTTGATCTTAGTTGCGAATTTCTTCAATCTCGATAAAAGTCCTCTTTGGTTGTAGAATAAAAGCTTGATGTTAAAGATGTCAAGCAGGAAGCAATACTATTAGAAAATTACTCTAATAGCAAATCAACAGTATTGTAGTGTGTTTCCATTTTGTAACCGCAAAACGCTGCAAACGGAATTTTTTTATTTTATTTTATCTTATCTATTATAGATTCAAGATCAGTAGAATAAGAACTATTTTCTGTCAAGTTTATCATTTTATTAATTTCCTTATCAAACCAATTTTCGCCTACTATAGGATCATTTTTTATTTTTGATTTCATTTCAAGTAATTCTTTAATTCTATTGTTTTTGATTTCTTCTACCCTAGAAAATTAAAGAGCGAGTGCAGCCTGAATAAATTTTGAGGTCCAATTCATCATTCGTATTCACTTCTAGATTATTCCAAACAGAAATCTTAACAACAATATTAAAATTATTATTCCTGCAACGATTGATATTAATGTCCAAATCATACAATTTATTTGATATTAAATGATTTAAATATTGTAGTATACTTTTATATTATTTTTCATAATAATATATTTCTTATCAGACTTTAATTTCATTAGTATTTTTTCTAAGATTTTCATTCCGTTAAATTTTCAAAATTTTACTAGATTTTTTATATACATTAGTAGAAGTAGTAATTTGTTCTTGATGGAAATTTTCTAAGTTATAATTATTAATTAAGTTATTTATTATTGTGTCTAGAGATTTTATTACAATGTTTAACTGATCTTGATCTATTCCCTTCATCGCTGATTTAATTATTGAAAGGCCACATTCATGCATTGACTCATACAGAGATTCAGCTTTCTTTGTAAGATATATTCTGTTAATTCTTCTATCTTTTGGATCAGATCTTCGTTCAATTAATTCCAAATTTTGCAATTTGTCGATCATAGGAATAAGTGACGGAGCTTCTAATTCCAATTTACCAGCGATTTCTTTTTGAGTTATACCATTAAAAGATATTAGAACATTAATTACCCTCCATTGACTAAGAGTAAGGCCGACTTTATCACGTAATTCCAGATCGAAGGCTTTTTGAAATGCTCTGGAGGTTCTATATACTTTATAACCTATACTATTCTCAAAGTTATATTGTTTAATCAATAAATTCTCTGATTATTAAAATAGATATAAGAAGATATAAACTTTCTATTTATTTTTGCTAAAATTATTAGAAGGCTTATAATTAGAATACATATAAATAGAATTAAAAATAAATAGAGTATAATGAATGTTATCACATCTGTAGAACAAGGATTATTTCCTTTTGATTTTTATACAGATAGTAGAAATAAACATCCAATTAATTCTGATCCTCAACACAAATATTTACGTGATTCAATTGCTATGGCGTTTAACCCTAAAAATATTGCTAAATTGGAACCCATAATAGAAACAATTTGATAAAATTTTAATATTATTGTTTTAAAAGGTAATCTCAATATGAAGATTTTTTCGTATACTGTAATGTATTCAATATTTCAAAAAGAAAAATCAATTATTTCTCTAAAGAAATATGCTTTAGATAAAATTTGTTGTAATAACAAATTTTCCTATTTATTTAAATCAATTAGGGGTATACAATCTTGAAAAATATTAAGGAAAAGGAAGATAATAACAGCCAACAAAAAGAAATAGACACAAAAATATCTCCATATGCTTGGAAAATTTTGTCTTTGCTTGGTATAATCGCTATCATGGTAATGTATGCAGAAACTATGTTAATACCTGCTATTCCAGATATTATAACAGATCTGAATATCTCATTTGGAATGTCTTCGTGGATTCTTACAGCATATCTAATTTCAGGAGCAGTAATGACTCCTATCTGTGCAAGTTTATCAGATATCTATGGTAGAAAAAAGATTTTATTGATAGTCGTCTCTATATATTTAATAGGTACAACAATTGCATATTTTGTTTCTGATATAGCGACTTTTTTAATTGCTAGATCAATTCAGGGAATAGGTATTTCAATGTTTCCAATTGCATTTAGTATAATTAGAGATTGTTTTCCTCGAGAAAAAATATCGATAGGCCAAGGAGTTATTACATCTATGTTTGCTGCAGGGGCAGCTGTAGGTTTCTCTATTGGAGGATTAATTGTCCATAATTATGGATGGCATTTTACTTTTCTAACATTAATACCACTGACAGTTCTTTTTATTCTACTTGTATGGAAATATATAGATATTCGAAAAATAGAAGAATATAAACAATTGAATTACGATATAAATAAAGATAATGCTGAAATTTTATCTACTAAAGTTGATATAAAGGGAGCCTTATCTCTTTCAATAGCTATCACTTGTTTTCTATTGGCATTAACTTTATTTGAAAACAATATTTCTGATTCTACAATACAAAGTGTAATAATACTATTATTTATAATATCTCTATCAACAATAGCCTTATTTATTATAATTGAAAGAAGAACTGATCAACCTCTCATAAACTTTAAACTCTTCTCTAATAGAACTATACTTTCTGCTAATTTACTAATATTAATCATTGGGTTTACACATTTTATGATTTTTCAATCTATACCGATACTAGCAAGAAATCCTGAACCTTTAGGTTTTGGTCTTGATGCAGTTAATACAGGAAATATTCAATTACCATTTGCAATAATTTTTGTATTATTTGGACCTACTTCCGGTATAATAATATCAAGAATGGGATCACTCAAGCCTATAATTCTAGGAACCATAATCACTAGTATCAGTTTCTTATTTATGTTATTTTTTCATACAAAAGAATATTACATTTCAGTAGCTCTAGCAGTATTTGCAACAGGATTATCATTTACCGCAATAGGTGCAATGAACATTATTATACTCTTTACTCCTTCTAATTATATTGGAACATCAACCGGATTAAGTGTCTTAATAAGAATATTAGGAAGTTCAGTAGGACCTGTAATTGCTGCATTATATATGCAACTTAATCAATCTCATATTGCTATTAATGAATCATATTTCTATCCGTCAGCTTATTCTTTTGATCTTATATTTTTAACTGCTACAATAGCATCTTTATGTTCAATAGTATTAGCATTTTATTTAAAGAGAATAACAAATGAAAAAATAACTACTGCATCTGATTAAATTATTATTTTTACAATTAACAAGCACAAATTATAAATAATTTAGATAACTATATACCTATAAACAATAATTAATTTTAATAGAGAAGTCTGTAATAATAAAAACCTAACAATATTTGGATTAAGGTTACTCTATTCTTTTATTAATGTAAAAAATTTTGAAAAAATGCAAGGACTGATTGTTAATTCCTATTAAATATAATATAACTCGTTTGAAACTTTCCAAACAGAATAATAACTGCAATCAAAATTTAAGAATGAGATATTTATAAACTATTAATTTTTAACAATCATATAAGATTATTATATACTCCTCATCTAAAAATATCTATTGAAAAGATTTTTTATATCATATAATATAAAATAAAAAAACTGGAATTTATGTTCTCCAATTTACTTACCAATACATATACCGCTTGGATTAGCAGTCATACAATTGTTTTGATCATATGTATTGCCATTGGTATTTACTGGTAACCCGTTAGCATTGTTTACGTCGATTGTATTCAAAAGAACATTGTTAAAGTTAACATTGTTTTGGTTACTTTGATTGTCTATGTAAAGACCATTTCCAGATTCAGTAATAGAATTCAAAGTGATAACAGAGTTATCTGAGTTAACTAATGTTACTCCTGCCAGTGTATTTTGGAAAAGTATGTTATTTTCTATAGTGCTTTGTTGTGTAGAATGTCCTGCAATACCAATTTGGTTATTCATAATTATGGACAGATGTGCATTAATTATACTGGAACCAGTACTGAATAATCCTATTTGATTATTTTTAACAACCATTCCTTTTACTTCAACATTTTGAGATCCTGTCATTAGTACACCTGCTTGAAATCCTTCAATAGTACCATCCTGAACTACAACATTGTTCACATTTGGTATCATTATTCCTACTTTACTTGAAGTCTTTGTATCGCTATCTACGTCT
>DAIPKY010000152.1:0-3737 GCA_036769505.1 Nitrososphaeraceae archaeon | reverse complement strand
TATCTTTAAAAAAAATGTAGTCCATTTTTGATAAGGATCCTCTAAAATAGATTTTCTACGAGTATTAAGAAAATCTAGATATCGTATTTTGTCATATCTTTGAAGGATTTTTGGTCTTGAAAGTGATTTGATAACCATATAAGGATCTTGATTTTTCCTTCTTTTGTAGAATCTTTTATGTTTATTTCTGTTTGTTCTGCAATAATATAATTACAGATAGTTCTAGCATTTTCTATATTTTTCTTGGATAAAATCACAAGACTATTTTTAAAATATTGTTTTCGAAGTGATTTCGTAATTGACTCTATCTTTTTTACTAAATTATTTTCTTCATCCTCTTGAGTTATGAATTGTCTTGTTTTTTGTTATTAAGAGTCAAATTTCATTCATTATCTCCTTCTTTCTTCTCTTTTGTTGTTTATCTAACGATAAGTATCTTGTATCAAATCTTATAACATTTCTGGAGGAACCCCCAAGATAAGCGCGGGGAGTGGGATTCGAACCCACGAGTTCTTTCGAACATGGGATTAGCAATCCCACGCCCTACCAGGCTAGGCGACCCCCGCTCAAATATAAGTACTTGTAAGGAATATACTACTGTTTAAAAAAAGACATATTAATTTATTATCCTTCCCATAAACCATTTTTATAAATATATGTATTGACATAATTTTGTACAATGCTTTTGGCTTGATAGGGAGTCCATTTAGAAGATGATTCATCATACAAATAAAAAACTTCAATAGTATTAGGTGGTAAAGAACTTAATTGTGTAGGTACTATATCTACCAGATATTCTACTTTTTCTATTGCAATCTCGAATGAATGAACTGAGCTATTCGTTATAGAAAAAATAATATTAAAATCTGTTTGGTTTGTATTACCTTTAAATTTAAAAATACATATAACAGGTTTACGTCCTCGTCTATGTTTTATTTCTTTTATTATGCCTTTGATAGAATTCCAATGTTCAACTGAAATAGTCTGAAACATGGAATTATTAAATTTAACTGGAAAAATTAGTTCTATAAATATAATTGAATAATCAGTAATTGAAAGAAAATGTGGAAGTTTGCTCTCCATCTCATCAAATGATAATTTTTCTTCTATAACATGGAATGTTTTTCTTAAAAGAGTGTAAATTACTTCTTGTTCTCGAATTGAAAGATCATAAAAACAGAAATATACTGACATTCCAAGAAATATATATATAATTAAATAAAACAAAATTTATAGTTTCGTATCTAAAAGTTTAGAAAAAGATATTACAGGTGAGACTATCATTGAATATTGTATAAGAAACCTTTTACTATTATATTTGTAATAGAAACAAAAAATAAAAGGATAGTTTGTGATATTTAATTAAAATTGACTAGCAGTAACTATCATATCATTTAGTTGTTTATGTATTGATAAATACTGAGTTCCTTTTGAAGTCACTTTATAAGTCTGTGTATCAGAATAATATCCAAGCAGCTCTTTTTCTAGTAATAATGCAAGATATTCCTTCAACTGGGAATAAGATAAGAATGCACTATACATAATTTTGGTTGCTGTAATTCCATTACTGTTTCTGCTATTTGCTACCGATTCTAATATGAAAGCTATAATTTCATTTCTGCTTCTATTCTTCATATATTTATTAATATTTACATTCATATGTTAAGATTAAGAAAGAATTAATTTAAAAAAATAGAGAGAATATGGAATTTTGAAATTCTACAAGAAGTATATGTAATATAATAGAAAGTATTGAAGATATTAAAGTATTATAGTAATTTTTTTTATATTTAATTAAAATAATGAATTGAGATATAGTATTGATATAAACATACATTATAGTAAATATAGAAAATATTTACTCAAGGAAGCATAAATTAATTAAATATAATATTACAATTGCATTTAGATATAACTATTTGTATTTATTTCTATCATTTTTGTTATTGTTATTATCATTATCTACAGAAAATGATAAATTTGCAACATTTGTCTTTGATCCATTATATATCATGTATATGTCCAATAATATAGTTCCGTAAAATTGAATTTTGGGATTAATTATCCATGAATAGTTATATAATTGATTGTTAGTGATATTAATAGAAAATGATTCTGCCATTCCTGATAAATATATTATATTACCTTCTATTTTAGCATCAATTGTCTTATTATTGGAAGTATCTTGTAAGAAAAAACTTATTGTTTGTTTATTACCACTATTAATAATTTTTTTTTCTAATTGAACATCTAATGAAAGATTTGAATTAATTTGTGAAACTTCTATTAATTCTCCTTTAGATTCAATTGTCATTAAGAAAAAAACTATTATTATTATTAATATCATAGAATATATAGTCCAGAAAGGAGTCAATATATTTAATTAGTAAAAATAATGATGCTATAAATCTTAGTTTAACATGCTTCTATAGAAATATTTGTAGAACATTTTACTATATTATATTTTTATATTATTATTATCCAAAGTTAAAGTTGTGGGCAACAACGTAGGATGAGTTATAATATCTAGAAAGAACATGTTTTGACTTAGCAATTCTACAAATAATATCACTGCGCTTTTCTTCTGTAGAAATCTCTTATTTGTAGGAGTTTTGATCCATTCCTCCTTTTTTCTATACCTCATCATATTAGTAACTAGAATGGGTATCCTTAAAGGTTGACAGAATTTCAATAATATCATTAAAAAATTTGAAAGAGTATGTTGAATAGTGGAAATTCCTTTTAAGGATTCCATATCAATTTTTTTATAATATAAATTATAGAAACTGTTTAATGAATCAATTATCAATAATGAAGAATTTGAAATGTTAGAAACTATATTGGTTATTAATGACTCCAAATCTCCTTCATTTGGTGTAAACAAAGATATATCATTAAGATTATAATTTTTTATTAAATTTGATTTAGTATATGCAGTATAAGTTGTATCAAAATCTAAATAAGTTGTTTTTCTAAAATAAGAGGTAATTGTTGATGTAAAACAAAGTTTAGCATAAGGATTGTAAAATAATAATGTATTTAATCCACCAATAGTTAAAAGATCACATAAAATATTGTGCAACTATACATGAATTAAATATGTTGAATATATAAAATATAATATTGTTAGATGACATTAAACAACAAATTATTAAGGATTTTCCAATTACTATGAGGAAAATTTATCTAAATAATGGTTCAATTGCTCCATTATCTCTTTCCTCTATAAAGTCTATTACAGATTTTCTTATAAAATATTCCGGACAAGGCCCTGACTCATATGATTTGTCACAGTATATGGAAAAATTGATAGAAGAAACTAGGTTAAGGATAAAGCACTTGATAAATTGTAATGCAATAGAAGTAAGTTTTACACAAAGCACTACACAAGGACTAAATCTAGTTGCAAATGGTATAGATTGGAAAAAAGGAGATATAATAATTCTTAGAGGTGGAAGACATGAACATTACGCAAACTATTTCCCATGGTTATATGTAGCTAAGAGGAAAAAATTAAAAATTAAAGAATTAAAAATAGATCAAAATGGATTTTTTGATATAGATGAATTAGAGAAATTAGCTAAATTAAAAAAATCTAAATTAGTAATTCTTAGTCATGTATTATATAATAATGGTTCTATAATGCCTGTAGAAGAAGTTGGAAAAATTACAAGAGAAAATAATTTACTTTATTGCATTGATTCAGCCCAATCTGTTGGTTCTATAAATGTAGACAT
>DAIPKY010000151.1:0-3760 GCA_036769505.1 Nitrososphaeraceae archaeon | reverse complement strand
ACCGATGAACAGAGAATGAATGTCCAAAAGTTTGATAGTAAAGGTAATTTCTTATTGTCTTGGGGTGCTCCAGCTGACGAAAATCTTTTCTCCCACAAAATGGAAGATGTAAATGTTGACCAGGAAGGAAACGTATGGGTAGTTAACTGGGGGCCTGGAAAACTAATGAAATTCGATCCTAATGGCAAATTATTAATGACTATTGGGAAAAAAGGAAATGGTCCTGGAGAGTTTAACAGACTTTGGGGTGTAGCGTTTGATTCTGATAATAACATCTATACTAGCGAAAAATACGCTTATCGTATTCAAAAATTTGATACCGAAGGTAATTTCATTAAACAGTGGGGAGAGTATGGAGAAGGGGATGGTCAATTTAGACATTTACACGCAGTATCTATTGATTCTAAAGATAATGTATATGTTAATGATGAGGATAATGGTGCTGTAACGAAGTTTACCAAAGATGGTAAATTTATTACAAACTGGGGATCTGTTGGAAAAAATGAAGGCCAATTTGACGAACCGCACGGAATTGATTTTGACTCACAAGGAAATGTGTACGTAGTTGATACCCAAAACAATAGGATTCAGGTTTTTACATCTGATGGTCATTACTTAAAGAGTATTGGAAAACAAGGTTCTGGACCAGGTGAATTCTTACTAATACATGATCTTGACATTGATGATAATGGCATATTACATGTACTAGATAGTAGAGATGCACATCCAAATAAAATAAATTAGTAAATTGACTTGTATCATCCAAAATATTAGTTGATTAAAATACTAGAATAAAATTCTTTATTGTTGTTAAAAATTATTTTTGGTAGTATATCCATTTTTCTTAAAACACGATTTACACTGATAATTTTTATAGCTGTTTAAGAATTGTACTGTGACTCAAAATTATGCTGTAAGAAGGTTTATTATTTTTTAAGGTAATGGTATCCATTTTAAAACTATTGCCCAATAATTTTTTATAAATATATTTATTAAATTCCTCGGATAAGAGATATTGTCACTTTTTGCATTGATAATGAGTATTTAATCTAGATACATTTTCTAAATGTAATGATTGTTTGATTTAACATATAGAGTTATAGTTATCTGTAAAGTTTCAATTGTGTATATAATATTCCCATTTACTATATTTACCATCCATTCAATTGAATTATTGTATCGAGTAAAATAATGAGCGGAAAGGACAAATTAAATATTTTGGACTGATTAAAGTAATATTATTTATTCTTCCAGATATTTAATTATCAATACGATATCTAAAAAAAAGTTACAACAATATTGTTCTAAATAGTAGAAATATTATATCCTGTAAAGAGTAATTTTTGTCTTTTGAATATGGCTAAAATATTTACCATTATTGATCATTATAATCTAAAATCTTCCATCTTATTTAGTGACTAAATTTGAAGAGTATTTTCCAGCAATTATTTTATTATTATTTATCCCTCTTATAAATTACAATGTTTAAATACAACTATTACACTCATAATCTCATTGATTTATATAAAATACGAAAATTTTTATAAAATTAATGTTATATCAGTATAGAGGTATGAAATTTTGTGAATGAAGCATATATTTTATTAAATATTGATTATAAACAACAACGAAGTATTATTGAAACAGCAAAAAAAATATCATGTGTTAAGGAGGTAAAATCTGTATATGGGATTTATGATATTTTAGTAATTCTAGAATCGCCTGATATACAACAAATAAAGAATTCTATAGATGAGCATCTTTATAAAATAGAGGGTGTCAATAACCTTACATCATTGATTTCGGTGGGATAATTGACCAGCGATTATGAAATTATTGTAATTGGTGCCGGGCCCGCAGGATTATCAGCAGGTATATATATTGCTCGCCAAAAGACTTCATGTCTAGTTATATCAAAAGACCTCGGCGGTCAACTAAATCTAATTCCACGTCTTGAAAACTATCCTGGAACCATTATGTCTAGTGGCCCCTTACTTGCTAGAACTTTAGAAAACCAATACCTTACATTCAAAGGAGAAATGATATATGATACAGTAGAACGGATAGATGAATCTGAAAATGGGCTAACAATTAAAACTAATAGATCAGAATATACCTGTAAATCTATAGTTTTGGCACCAGGTAAAGTACCCAATAACTTAGGCATTGCAAATGAGAATGTATTTGCAAATAAAGGAGTTCATTACTGCACTAAATGTGATGCACCATTTTATCAAGATAGGGTAACAGCTACCGTAGGAGTGGGCGGCTACCTTCTTGAATCTGGAATTCTCCTTTCGAGAATGGCCTCAAAGGTTTATTTGATTTACAGGGGAGGTGGTTTGGGAGGTGACAAAGAGATGATATCTTCTATAGAAAAAAAAGAGAATGTTGAATTGATTCCTAATAGTATGATTAAAGAAATTCATGGTAATAATACGCTTCAAAAAATTGTTATTAAAGATAACCAAGGTTTAGAAAAGACACTTAACATCGATGGTTTATTCATCGAAATGGGATCAAAAATCAACTTGGATTTCGTAAAACATCTTGTTAAGGTTAATGCAAAAGGTGAAATAGAAGTAACTGAGGGTGGAAAGACAGTACACCCGTCGATCTTTGCTGCAGGCGATGCAACAAATATTTTATATAAACAAATTGTGGCAGCTTGTGGGGATGGAGCAGCAGCTGGACTATCTGCTTTTAATTATATTGAGAAAATGAAAGGGAAACCAGGGATTAGATCTGATTGGAAAAAAACAATTGGAGATACTATTTTTCACTACTAAATAAAAGGAGATTTAAATTTAATTAATTTCATGACCATGATGAATATAATATTATTTTTATAGTAATAACTTGATAATCCATTACTATTGGAATCGTTTAAATCAATAATAGAAGGCTATGGTTAATAGATGTACATTATCTACAAAGGTACAAAATTATAGTAATATTAAATATTAGGATTATTATTACAGGTTTTAGGACGATCCATGTTTTTCCATAAACTGAGATAAATAGTAATTATAATTAACAAAAATATATCATAAAAAATGGAGGGGAGATATTTATTTTGCGAAGACTCAAGTCGCAAATAATATAACTATATAAATTACAATAAAGATACCAATAAACAAACCTGTACCTTTAAGCATATTTCCTAACGAAGACTCTTTTTTCTTTAAACTCTTATTGTCTTTGGTAGATATAGCCATTATATTATATTATAAACTCATAGTAATAAAGGTATAATATGCTAAATTTATAATATTTAACAAACGCAGTTTACATGTTCTAAATCTATTGAATATACTAATAATTATTACTAGTTGTTATTTGATAGGAATAGTCTATAATAAATTCAATGATTTCTTGTAAAATTATTATCACTTTCCATCAATTTATAAATTCACAAACAAATTATAGAGAACAATCAATAAAGAGAATCTACTATTAAAATTAAGTTTCTAAATTTAACTAAAACCTTAAAATCCAAATATTAGACATTTATACATGGGATGGGCAAGAAAAATAGCAGGATATTTCATTGGAATAATAATTATTTTATTTGGCTTTCTTTGGATTGCATCTACAATGACAATATCTATAATACTTGTTGGGTCCATTGGATTGATGATCGTAATTGGTGGATTTGTAATTATGTATTTAGGCCATAGATCTGGAAGAAATAAAGCACAGCAAATTCAACAACAATAAATCAAATTAATCTTCTATGAGAAAATTATTATTATTATTA
>DAIPKY010000150.1:0-3761 GCA_036769505.1 Nitrososphaeraceae archaeon | reverse complement strand
GAGGGAATAGAGAAGAATTCAGAGAATTAATAGAATTTGTATCTTATTCTAATACTATTGGTGATCCCTTAAAAATTAAAGTTTGGAAACGATTTAACCTTGAGAATATTGATCAAGCCTTTGAGGCTCTTATTGACAAGAATAGAGAAGGAAGAGTTCTATTAGATATAAATAAAGAATAATTAACTTGGAGAAAAAAACAAAAATAACATAAATGGAAAAAGTTATAATACACTCTAATAAAATAGAATGTTTTTTGTTATTTTATTTTGATATTTTATATGGACATTTTTATAGCTGTATAATCTAAAAAAAGAGAGATAGCTATTTTGGCTATATTGATTTTATAGAAACCAATTGTAAGTAAAAAGAGGATAAAGCTATTTTCTATAATGTCTATGAATTCTTTAGGCAATCTCCTACGTTTAGAGGTAGGCTATAGACAAATTGTTGAACATAGTTATTATCAATAAATATCTATTTGTTATCATAGTGTAACCTGCAATAATAACATACTATATTGATGAGATTTAATAATTATATACCTTTATAATCGATAATTATTATTGATATTCATTTACTATGAGGAACTTAGGAAACTACTTAATTAGAACAAATATTTTACCACTACAATAAAAATTAACAAATACTATAGTAAATAAAAATTTACTTAGTTGATCTTTTGTATTCAGTTCCTATTAAGGAACAATTTTTGTTAAACTTTACTATATTTTATCATTTGGTATACCGATATTATATCGGATTAGAAAAACTAATTTTCACTTTTATACTAAAAATAAAATATTTGTTGATGTTCGAAACTTATTTGTTATCATCGTAGTCCGAGGGCATCTTTCAAATCTATTTCATGATCCTGTTCCTGAACTATAATACTTCTCAATGTTTCAGAGAGAGCAAACTCACCAGCCCGTTCAGCTTGACGTATCCTTTCTTTATAGTTTTTGATTGTTTCTTGTTCAGCTCTTAGGTCAATTTCAAGCATTGTTTTTGAATCCTGGGAATACTCAGCCTCTTTGCTTTTGACTGTAGGATCTCCTCCTAGATAGTCGATTTGTTTAGCCACCTCTAACGCATGTGCTAGTTCCTGCGAGGCATGCTCCTTCAATTGTTGAGCAATATCTCCATATTCTGCACCCTTTAATGTAGAACTGAATACGACGTATTGAATAATTGCTTTGTATTCTCTAGCCAGGTCTTCATTAAGTCCTCGGATTATCTCGTCCTTGTTAGAAGATGATAACGTTTCGGTGTTTGCTGGACTACTACTAGTAGTATTTGACATAGATTTAACAATGTCTCTCTCCACTTTAAATGTTATTGGACTAAATAATATAATCAAGTTAATTTTTATAAAACCAATCAACCAAATTCATATCTACTTCGTCCAATTGATGAAAATGGTTCTATTCTTTATTAATGCTATAAACCATATACAAGTAATACAGTGAGTATATAATAAGCTATAATCAGTGTCCCATGATTATTTTATGCCAAGAAAATTGATGAAGTGATTATATTAATTAATGACTATTATATTCCCCTTTAAAAATATTTGATGTTATCGTATTGCAGAGACCTTGTAAGCTACTGGTAACAACTAGAAAAAAGAAGATTTTCGTTTAATTTACATAACAAACCTCCTTATGACATCAGAATATGTATAATTAAATAAAGAACAATAATAGTGCACCTTACTAATGTCTTTTCCGATGCGTATAAATTTTTCTGATCAAAGTAATAATAAAATTTTTACACCGTTTAGAAATTACTACTACTAAAATTTCATTTATTTTTTCTTATTATTTTTCCATAAAAACTATCTATGAATTGTATCATATGTTGATTTGTATTTTGTTCATTTTTACGAATATAATAATAAAGTTCTTCTGAAGCAGCATGATAATCTATTCCTAAATTTTGTGCTATTTGTAATGAAATTGATGATAAAAGTAATTTACGCAATATTATATCTGTACCATAGTTCGCTAAATCTGTTGATAGTTCTTCTATAGAATTTTTAATATTTGAATCAATATAACGGTCTTTAGCTTTTCTAGTTTTTATTGAAAATGTAACACCCATCATTCTTTGTTTCATATGAATAGATTCTACCATTTCAATAAAGAGATCATTTAGTTTGGTATCTTTGGAAAGAATCTCTGATAATAGTTCTGAAGCGTCTTGTTCACTTATTTGCATTTTAGTAACTAAAGTAAATAAGACATGACATGCAACACATCCATTTTCTTTAACTTTGGAAGCATTAAAATCTATTTCATGTATTTCTTGTAAAATTATTGACTTTGCTATTTTTTCTTCTTCTTCTTCTTTTTTTGACATAACTAATTCCTTTAATAATACTAATTGAGAAATATAACTAATAGTTTTCATATCATAACAATAGGTATATTATTAATTTAAATGACCTTTGCAATTTTCAAATAATAGATCATAATTGTAAAACATCAAAGAAATTTAGAATTAGAACTCTTTATAAGAATAGTAAAAAATAAATAAAATATAAATCACTTTTTTAGTTTTAATATTATCATCATCTTTCAAAAGAATTGTTTTATCTATGATTATTGCTTTTTATTACTATCTTATACATATTATAATTAATATGAGAAAAGATGATGAAGATTAACAACAGCATTTGGCAATTTTATAGGAATATATATTTCATATTTAGATATTGACAAAAAGATCAAATTTTAAGAATTTCTGAATACTAAAATCAACTATTAATCGAATAGAGCGACAAGTAAATTATATAGTAAAATAATTAAAGATAATGTTTGTGGACAACAATATTTATTTATTATAGATCTTTGGGTTTAACCATTCTATGAAACTTGCATAGTTCAAAGAACGTACATCATAGAAATAATGGCAATTTAAAAGTTGTAATAGCACGATAATTTGAGATATTCCAAGGCCTACAGACATATATCTTAATTCCCTATATTATATAGGAGGTCATTAGATTTTTAATTCCTTAATCATGATATTTCTAAAATATACTTTGGATCTATCATCATGATTTTGTAATCCTATAAAACCTTCTAAAGATCTATTTCCAATAAAATTTGTTACCATTTTTGTTTTATTCAAAGTTACTGAATAGGATTGTTCTATTACAATGATTTCAAATATATTCCATCTTCCGACTGCTAATTGTTTTGACAAGGATTTCGTTTTTGCTGATGGACCTTTATAATTGTATATTGATCCAGTTCTATGAATGGGTTTACCATCAGGGTAACCAATATCATCAATTTGAATCTCATATCCATACTTAATTGCTATATTTGGATCAGTAAAAGGATTAGGAAATCTTACAAATACTCCCGAATTGTCACTTCGCTTTGAAACTTTCCATTCAAGAGTTAATATAAAATCTTTAAATTTCTTTTTGTAATACCATAATAATCCCATTCCACCTTGAGTTAATAATGCCTTTTCACTTTCAATGATCAGAAAATTACCCTTGCCAGCCATCTTCCAGCCATCCAAAGTTTTACCGTCAAAAAGTTTTACAAAAATCTTATTATTTTGAATATCATACATCTCATAATTATTATAGACGTTATATTAGTAATATATTGTTCCATAATGTATACATAATTCTCGATTTGATGGTATTATATGATCTTACACCTCCTTTTTCTATGTCTTAATGATTCCCATGCATTCGACGTATTCATAGACCAAGAACATGAAAATACAAATAAAAAGAA
>DAIPKY010000149.1:0-3772 GCA_036769505.1 Nitrososphaeraceae archaeon | reverse complement strand
AATGTGACAAATGCAATGAAAGGTTCAAGAAGAAGAAATATCTAAGAGAACATAAAGCTGAAGTACATTCATACTAATTAATTAGTTAGTTAAAGTATAGAATATTATTTCTCTAAATCCAGATTTTAGTTATATATGAAAATATATACTAAAACTGGAGACAAGGGATTAACAGGACTTATTGATGGAAAAAGAATTCCAAAGAGTGATATTAGAATAATTGCCTATGGTTCAATAGATGAACTGAATTCATATATTGGTTTATCAATATCTCTTTTGTCACAGCATAGAACTAATAATAACAATAATAATCAATCTTTTTCCGATATTATAATTACGCTTAATAGAATTCAAAATGAGTTATTCATTATAGGCTCTGATTTAGCTGACCCAGACCTTTCAAAGCCTACTTCTTTAAGAGTTCAATCTACTATGATTACAGTATTGGAAAATGATATAGATAATTATGAAAAAGAATTATCTCCTATTACCTATTTTATTCTACCAGGTGGTTCTGTAGAATCTTCTACTCTTCATATTGCTAGAAGCATCACACGAAGAGCAGAAACCAACGTTTCAAAATTATTGTTGAAAGATAAAATTAACAATCTGGTTCTCATATATTTAAATAGACTGTCGGATCTGCTTTTTGTAATAAGTAGAACAGTAAATAAAAGACTCCAAATATTGGATATAGCATGGAAATCTTAAATAACTTATTAAATAGAAAAAGGAAAGTAGTGTCTTTAAATGGGACAAATACAAAATGTCGTAATAATAATTATTATAACTGTAATGTTAGCTATTGTTACATCATGCTTAGCATATCTATTTGATCTATATCTAAATCCATTTATTATCATAGCAATGTCATATTTACATTTACTAAATTTAGAAATCTTTCATATAATCTTGTCTATCTTACCTTTATTTTTTATTCTTATACTATAATAATAATAATAATAATAATAATAATAATAGTAAGATATGAATAATTTTAATTGAATTAATATATTAATTATAAATGTAAAATGAATGATTATAAATTCAGTAATCTTATAGGCTATATTCTGAAGTTAAAAACTATTAAAAGGACAGGATGGATATCCAAAGCTAAAATTCTAAAAGCTGAATCGGTTGCAGACCACAGCTATTCATTAACTGCTTTGTCAATGGTTTTTTCTGATTTATTAGGTCTGGATACAGAAAAAGTAATGAAACTGTGTATAATACATGACTTGGCAGAATCCATAATAGGAGATTATATGCCTGAAGAAATTTCTGTTTTTGATAAACATATCAAAGAAGATAGTGCAATGAAAGTAATAATATCCTCTTTTCCAAGTAAAATAGCAATACTTTACTCAGAGTTATGGAAAGAATATACATTAAATAAAACAAAAGAAGTACATCTTGTAAAGCAACTAGATAAGATAGAAATGTACTTACAAGCTAATCAATATTTTAGAAATGGTTATTCATTTGAATTTTTATCTCAGTTTTTGAAGATCAGTGGTAATATTGAAGGATCAGATTTTCAGCCTACCCTTGCAAATATACTAAAACATTTAGATAAGAATTCATAATATATATTCTAGTTATGCAATATTTCACGGCCCTCAAGTTAGGAGAGAAACGTGTTAAACAATCTCAGGATTTGTTAAATTTATATACTGGAAATGCAGCAATGCCTGCTTTAGCTCTGAAAGATACAAAAACAAATGTGTGGTTTCCTGTTGGAGAAGAAAACTTAATTGCTGTATTCAAAGAAGCTAGTGGCTATGTTATTGTAATTTGCGATAAAAATGGAATAGCTAAAACTATCGCACAATGGTTTTCAGAAGAAGATAAAAATAATATTGTATCACGCATCAAGAAAGACCATAGTCTATCAGAATATACCGGGAAGCTTTCTCTTCCCATTTGATTAATGCTTAATTACTTAAAATATATTTATCTATATTAAAATTTGTCGTCCTTAGATAATAATAATAATAATACGTTTAAGCAGGAAATTGAAGTTAAAGGGCATCTTATAGATTCAATGATTTTAACTAGTATCTTTGATAATATAATGGATTTAAAAGGAGAATTTAGAGTACGGGAATTCACGGTTGGTAAGAATAAAACCGATCCTAGTTACGCTAGACTTATTGTCGAAGGGAAAGATAAAAAACATCTTGATCAAATATTAGAATCTATTTACAGAGCTGGCGCTCAACCGATTTTTACACAAAGTGTATTGTTAGAATCTGCCCCAAATGATATGGTCATGCCTGACTTATTTTATAGTACAACCAATAAACCAACACAGATTTTTTATGATGGTATTTGGATAGATGTCAAAAATATTATGATGGATAAGTGTATAGTTGTTGATATACATAATAAAATAGCGGAGTGTAAAATGATTAGAGATATAAAAAAAGATGATATGATTGTAATCAAAGAGAGAGGTATACGCATTATACCTGATGAACGTCCTCGTCAGGGAGTTGACATATTTCAATTTATGAGCAGCACTACTTCAAGCGAAAGACCTACTCAACATATTATTAAGAAAGTTGCGTCTGATATTTATGAAGTAGCAGCAATACAAAAAGGGAAAATAGTAGTTGTAGGAGGCCCAGTTATAGTCCATTCAGGAGCCTCACAGTCATTATCTAAACTAATAAAAATGGGATATATACATGGATTACTTACTGGAAATGCCTTAGCTGTTCATGATATTGAAAATGCACTTTTGGGAACTTCTTTAGGTATGAATATTGACGATGGAACTTTGGCTGTGCGTGGTCATAGGAATCATATGCAATCTATTAATGAAGTTTTTAAAGCTGGTTCCATCAAAAATATGGTAGAACAAGGCAAACTAAAAAAAGGAATTATGTATGAATGTATTAAAAACGATATACCTGTTGTATTATCTGGTTCAATTAGGGACGATGGTCCACTCCCAGATGTGGTTATAGATATTGTAGAAGCACAAAGAAAGTATAAAGAAGTTTTAAAAGATGCCAAAATGGTGATAATGCTTTCTTCAATGTTACATTCAATTGCTGTAGGCAATATGTTACCTTCTTATGTAAAAGTGATTGCAGTAGATATTAACCAATCGGTAGTTACCAAATTATTGGATAGAGGAACTACCCAAGCAATAGGAATTGTGACGGATGTAGGTGTATTTCTTCCAATGGTTTTGCAATATTTACAAGAAATCAATCATCATCAAGAAAAAAATAGCAATAGCGAATAATAAGTATTATATGAAAAATATTGTTGATTGTTATAATGCCTACTGGGATCTATTAGTTTAATGTACATCCATCCATAAAACTATTCATTAACATCTGTCAATTCAATAATTCTTTTCCTTTTTAAATTTTATATCATTGTAAGTGGAAACAAAGAAAGAACGAATACTATCCAGTTATGTGTATAAGATAGGTTACATTTAAAGATTCTTACATATATTTTTAATCGTTAAATTTTTAAATACATTTTTCTACATTTACTTTATTTAGTAAACTAATTTTTACTAATAGTAGAATAATAATCTTATACTTCTAACACAAATCCAGTAAATTCTATCTATAACAATATTAAATAAATGATGTAATTAATCTATCTATAACTATATTAACCAGTCCTTCAAATTTCTACTATGAAATTCATGTATTTAATGACGATGATATTTTTAGCTTCAATGACATTATCATTATCTCTTATTTCCTTCTTTCCCTTGTATTTTCCCATGGTCAACAACGTATTT
>DAIPKY010000148.1:0-3788 GCA_036769505.1 Nitrososphaeraceae archaeon | reverse complement strand
CTTATGCGAATGGTGAAATTCATCTTGGACATATATCTTCAACCTATCTTCCAGCTGATATCTTTACAAGATTTTTGAGAATATCAAAAAAGGAGGTCTTTCATGTTGGTGCATCTGATGATTTTGGTACTCCAATTTTAATTAAAGCAGAAAAAGAAAATAAAACTCCAAAGGAATTTGTTGATTACTGGAACAAACGAGATATGGAAGACTTTAATGCAGTTGGGATTTCCTTTGATAAATTTTATAAAACAAGTTCTATCGAAAATCAAAAATTTGTACAAGAGGTATTCAATAAATTAAGACTGAATGGTCATATATATGAAAAAGAAGTTATTCAATTTTATTGCAATTTTGATAAGAAATTTTTACCAGATAGATATGTAATAGGGATTTGTCCTTATTGTAAGTCAAAAGATCAATATTCGGATCTTTGTGAAAAATGTGGAAGAGTTCCTGAAGAAATCTTAGAACCAAAATGTGGGATTTGTGGACAATCACCTATAAAGAAAAGAAGTAACCATTATTTTTTCAAACTATCCAACTTTTCTTTTGAACTAAAACAATGGTTAATGGATAATAAGAACCTTCAAGTAGACATAAAAAACTATGTTTTACACTGGATTGACGAAGGATTAGATGACTGGGATATTACTAGAGATTTAGATTGGGGAATAGATATTCCATTAGATGATGCTAAGGGAAAAGTATTCTATGGTTGGTTTGATAACCATCTTTGTTATATATCCACCTTCAATGCTTTAATGAAAGAAAAATTAGGGAGAAATGGTAAAGATATTTGGAATAATTCAGATATCTATCATTTCATTGGAAAAGATATAATATATCATCATTTCCTTTTTCTTCCTGCTATTAGAATGGGAATTGATAAGGAATATAAACTTCCTGATTATATACCTGTTAGAGGACATTTAATGCTTCATAATAAAAAAATATCAAAAAGCCGAAATTGGTATATTGGCCTAAAAGAATTTATATCTGTCTTTAACCCTGACTTCTTGAGATTTTATATTGCTATAATAAGTCCTTCTAACCAAGATGACATTAATTTTGATTGGGATGTTTTCTATAGCAAAATTAATAATGACCTTATAGATAATATTGGAAATTTTGTTAACAGAACCTTATCTTTTACCCAAAAAAATTTTGATGGAATCGTACCAGAACCTGGTATTTATAATGAGGATGACAAAAATGCAATATATGCCATAATGAATATAGCCAAAGATACTGGAGAATTTTTAAAGAAAGCAGAAACTGATAAAGCATTAAAAACTATATTAAAATTTTCTAATTTTTTTAATCAATATTTTCAAAAGAAAGAGCCATGGTTAAATCAGGATTCAACTGCAGTAACTACACTTTATATTTCAATTAATGCAGTGAGAGCCCTGGCAATCCTTTTATATCCTTTTATGCCAAATTCTGCTGAGAAAATTTGGTCACAATTAAATAATAATTACAAGTTGCAGGAAGAATCATGGGAAAATTTATCTTTATTAAAAATTCTGCCAAATCATAGAATAAGTAAGATTTCACCAATATTTAAAAAAATTGAGAGAAAAGATATTGAAAAAGAGAAAATAAAATTAGGATCGATTAACGGATCTAGTGAAAAAAAAAATGATTAAATATAAACGAGGATTAGTTATTGGAAGATTTCAACCTTTTCATAATGGTCATTTATACCTTATTCATCAGATTATGAATGAATGTGAAGAGTTAATAGTTGTTATAGGAAGCGCTCAATTTAATTACTTAGCAAAAGATCCATTTACTGCCGGCGAACGGATAGATATGATTTATGCTTCCCTTTCAACTCAATCCTTTGATCGTAGTAGAATTTTTATCATCCCGTTAGCAAATTTTGAGAATAATGCATGTTGGTTTGAATATTTAAAAACCATGGTTCCGAAATTTGACATTTTATATTCAGGAAATGAATACGTCCGTTATTTATCAACTAAAAAAATCAACCTCAAAGAACCTATCTTTATAAATAAACACCGATTTAATGGAGAAAATATTCGCAAGTTAATATTGAACCATGGAAAATGGGAGAATTTAGTTCCAAATGCAGTCAAAGATATAATAGTGCAGATAAATGGAGTGGAAAGAATAAGGGTCTTAGCAATATCAGACACTCATCCACAAGAATGGTGAGAATCTATTAACAATAAAAGAAAGTGTCCTATTTGTAGCCAATGTGGTTCTACAAAGTTCAAAATTATTGAGAAAAACACATCTATAGCATTTATTAAAATTCAATGTTTGAAATGTTTTAAAATAATATTAATAGAGTGATAAATTATCATTATGGTTTAAAGCTAAGAGAAATATTATTTTTAAACAATCAATAAACTATACTATAGGTGCATATTTTCAATTTCCAATCAGATCTCTCCCGCTTTTCTTTATTTTGTATAGTCTTATTAATTTGTTATATTTATCATCTCACTAATCGAACTAAAAATGGGGTTAAAGTCATTGATCTTATGAAGATGTAGAATGCAACTCAAACTTTTTGAAAACTATCTACAAAAACAATTAGATATATCTATTTAACTATTAGGAAAACCACCTGATTTGTCTATTACATTCATCATTGATTTTTTACTGAAGCTATTAATAGATCTAACTCTTGAGCCATAATTATTTACAAGGTAGTTTTTAGTACACTCTAGGTTTGGAAATTTTGGTTTCTTATCATTACAGATTTCTCTAATTCTATCCTAAACTCAAAGAAAGAGGGTTCATTAACCAACTTAAACTTAACAGCAGTTATTATTTATAAAACCTTATTTTATATCTTTTTATGGTTAAAAAGTGGGCCGATAATGATGTCACGCTCGATTCTATAAAGAATCAAACAATTGCAGTAATTGGATATGGAATACAGGGAAATGCTCAAGCTAATAACCTTAAAGATTCTGGGCTTAACGTTGTGGTAGGATTACGTAAAGGAGGAAGTTCATGGAAAATTGCTGAAGCGGATGGACAAAATGTTATGGAAGTAAAAGAGGCTGTAAGAATAGCAGATATAATTCATATTTTGATTCCCGATATGGAACAAGCAGTTGCATATAAGAATGAAATTAGCCCCTATCTAACTGAAAATAAAGCACTTTGTTTTTCACATGGTGCCTCTATTCACTGGAGATGGATAGAACCTCCTACAAACGTAGATGTAATTATGGTTGCTCCAAAAGGCCCCGGACAAAGAGTTAGAGAACTATTTCAAGAGGGATTTGGGACACCATCTCTAGTTGCGGTTTACAGAGATTATACTGGTACTGCTTTGAATCGAGTGCTTAGTTTGGCAAAAGGAATAGGTAGTACTAGGCCAGGAATAATAGAGACAAATTTCAAGGAAGAAGTTGAAACAGATTGGTTTGGCGAACAGGTTGACCTCTGCGGAGGGGCTCATTCTCTTATAATGAAAGCGTTTGAAACGCTTGTGGAAGCTGGATATCAACCAGAAGTTGCCTATTTCGAATGTCTCCATGAAATGAAATTAATAGTCGATCTGATTCAGAAATATGGCATTACAGGAATGTACAATAGGGTTAGTGAAACCGCTCGATTTGGAGGATTAACAAGAGGCCCAAGAGTAATAGACGAATCTGCAAAATCCAGGATGAAAGAAGTTTTATCCGAAATACAATCTGGACAATTCGCACATGAATGGTTAACTAATTATAAAAATGAGGGAAAAAATGCATTCCAAGAATATATGCAAAAAATAGAAAATCATCAGATAGAAAAAG
>DAIPKY010000046.1:3074-11726 GCA_036769505.1 Nitrososphaeraceae archaeon | reverse complement strand
AGAATAGATAATTTAACAATTGGAATAGTCGGTGATCTAAAATATGGCAGAACTGTATATTCCTTATTATATGGATTAAAAAATTATCATGTAAATGTACATTTGATTTCCCCTCCTAGCTTGGCAATTCGGAAGGAATCTATTTTTGAATTTGAAGGCGTAATGAACATTAAGCATTACGATTATCTTGATGATATAATTCCCAAACTTGATGTACTCTATGTTACAAGAATACAAAAAGAAAGATTTCCTGATACTCAGGAATACGAAAAAGTAAAAGGCACTTATAGAATAGATGAAAAAATATTGGATAATGCTAAAGTGGACTTGTCAATAATGCATCCTTTACCAAGACTTGATGAAATTTCGCATACTATAGATAATACTAAGAATGCGATTTATTTTAAACAAGCAGCATATGGAAAGGAGTTACGTTCGGCTTTATTGGCTTTAATATTAAATGAGGATCCTTTTTAGTTATTTACTCTAATTTTTGGTACAAGTTTTGTTCCTATATATATATAAAAAGTAGGAATTGGGAAAATAACATACATTTAATTGTTCACAATAAATGGGAATCCATTATATGTCTTAACCTGATATACAACTACTGAATCCACATTCAATACACATGTTACATCCTTCAGTAATGATCAGTTTAGATTTACAGGATGGACAAATCTCCTCTTCATAGATTTCTGGTAGAGATTTATGGATGAATTCAATATGTTCTGTACCTGGGTTTTTTTCTTCTGTCAATAAGGGTACGCCGTCTATCGCATCATCAATTATTTCAATATCCTTCGTATTAATGAGTTTAGAAACATATTGAATGACATAGGGCTCTTTTATTTGTGATTGAATATATTCCTTGACATAGTTACTTGGTTTTACAATAAATGATTTTTCTAAGGTGTTAGTTCCTGTAATATGTAAAACTTGTTCATTTCTTGAGCCATCTCGATAGACAGTTACACCTTTTAATCCCAGCTCATGCGCCAGTAGATAAGAGGATTTAACATCCTCAACTGTAACATCACCAGGCATGTTAATAGTTTTTGCTATTGCATTACTTATCCATCTTTGCCATATAGATTGAGCCATTATATGATCTGTCCAATGAATATCAATTGCGGTGGTAAACAAGGCCTGCATCCATGGCGGTATCTCATTTAATCCTCTAAGTGATCCGTAATTATTAGCAATTTTTGTTAAGATATCGTCGGTATATAGGCCGTTTTCTTTTAATATACTTTCAAAGATTTTGTTAGTATAAAAAAATCTACCTACAGTTACTCGTTTTTCAAAAACTAATGCAAATACAGGTTCTACACCGTTAGAACAATCTGCTATCATAGAGAGGGTCCCAGTTGGTGCTATCGTGGTAGTCCAAGCATTACGAATTCCGTATTTTTGGATTTTTTCAATTAGAGAATCCCAATCATAAAAATGGTTTTGTTTTGATATTTCATAATATCCCGCTACAGGAATTTTCTCTGTTACATACTCACTTTTTTTGAATAATGGAAACGAACCTCTTGATTTAGCAATTGCTACACTTTCTTCCATACTAAAATAGGTTAATGTTTCAGCAAGTTTATTCATGAATTCGTATCCTTCTTGAGAAGCATAAGGAATGCGTAATGAAAATAAAAGATCAGCTATTCCCATTATTCCTAAACCTATTCTTCGTGTAAGTTTGGTGTTATAGTCTATTTCATCAACAGGATATTTATTAGCATCTATAATATTATCTAAAAATCTGGATGATATTCTTATAGCTTGTTCATATCTAGGCCAATCAAATTCATACATTCCATCTGCCTTGCGTTTTACAAAATTTGATAAATTAATTGATCCAAGATTACAAGATTCGTATGGATATAATGATTGTTCTCCACAAGGGTTAGTGGCTCTAAGGGGTCCTTCTTTAGCTTTAATACATGGATTGTATTTATTTATATTATCAAAGAAGATGATACCTGGCTCAGCACTCTTCCATGCGCTTAATGATATAAGATCAATAAGTTGATGTGAATCTATCTGTTTAATAGGTTCATGAGTTCGGGGATTTCTAAGGGTATATTTATTATTGTTATTGTTGTTGATAAGTGCCTTCCAGAAATCTTCCCATAATCCAACACTGACATTAAAATTTTCAAAAACACCAGGTTTTGTTTTTGCAGTAATAAACTTTTCAATGTCTGGATGCCAAACCTCCAGTATTCCCATATTTGCTCCACGTCTTTTGCCACCTTGTTTAACGACATCTGTAATCGTGTCTATTATGCGCATAAAGGAGGCAGGACCAGAAGCGACTCCTGAAGTAGATGCAACTATATCACCTTCTGGTCTCAAATCAGAATAATTAATTCCTACTCCACCGCCAGATTTAAAAATCATAGCTGCATCAGAAGATGTTTTCATGATTTTTTCCATGTCATCAGGCATATCTAAAACAAAACATGCCGAAAGTTGTCCTAAACGGGCCCCTGCATTCATTAAAGTAGGGGTGTTAGGAAGAAAATCTTTGGATACCATTAAAGCATAATATTCTTTTACCTTATCCTCATAAGAGCTAAACCTTCCTTGAAAAATTAATTTTAAAAGATCTTTAAACGATGTTTTCATCTGCCCTTTAGTCGCTAACTGGATGTATAGTCTAATGATTGATTCAAAATGGTATTTGTTTAAGTAATACGATCCTATCTTTAGCTTTAGGTCAAAGTCACTTATTTTCTCATAATAAGCAGTAGCTTCTGCTGTATTTTGGTCATATCTACCAGATAGATCGAAGATAAATGGGTCATGTAAAACATCAGTGAGAGCTACGAGAATCGCGACACGTTCAAACATCTGTTTAGGAGATTCAATAATTTCATTATTCTCATTTCTTAAAAGGTAACGTGAAGATAATACACGTAGAGAATTTATATCAAAATCCTTATCAATTTCATCAAGATTTTTCTTATTTAAGATTTTAATTTTATCTTCTCTTATTTTCCTTCTTTCGTGTCTATAAAGAATGTACGCTTTTGCAGTATCAGATAATCCCTCTTCAATAAGAATCGACTCAACTATATCTTGAACATCCTCAACACTTGGTATGAAAGATTTATCAAACGAAGTACTATTAAGTGTCATTTTTTTTAGGACTTTCTTAACGAGTTCCTCGGATAAGTGAAAATTAGGTTTCCCTGTTGCTATCAAAGCTTTATAAATTGCCTGCGCTATCTTTGATTCGTCAAAATTGACAACTCTACCATCTCTTTTTTTAATTGTAAATACAGATTTATTTTTAGTTTTATCTATTTCTGATACTCCCATACAACTCGCCGTCCAATTTCAATTTATATCTTAAATGATATAACACTTAAATTTTATTATTATGCAACAAAATTAGCTAAAATTTCTATCAATAAATTAATTTATTTGAATACTTACAATCGTCTAAAATAATAATACTGAAAATGACGTTACTGTTCAAGAATGAATAATAGAAAAAATTAGGTCGAAATAGAAAAGATTTTACAAGATTCACATTTCTTACAAATTTTTAGATCTGCAATAAAAAAACGTTCTCCACATACATTACATATAGAGAAATTCTGAACAAGATGAAAAAATGGAAGATTAGCAGATGATTTAATAACCTTTTTTACATCACCAATGTTACTAATATTAGTAATATCCAAATCAATAGAGACACCTCCTTTTAGAACATCTTCAATCGATGAATAATATTCTATTATCGGATCTAAATCAATGGAATTTGAAACTATTTTTTCACCATCAATAATTAATCCTTGAGAGTAATTCATATTTTTTTCATTATTAATTGTTAATGACTTTCCATATTTCTCAATATCCAAATTTTTAAATCTAAAGGTACTATCGTCTTTTAGCATGGTTATCTTAATTTCTGCATTTCCTGGATTTTCTCTGCTCTTTTCATTGATTATATCAACTGCAGTCTGAATGACCTTTTTTATCACATTATGACCGTTATTTTCAGGTTGATATCCCAAAATATCGTAAACAGATTCCTGAATACCTACTAAATTAACCATAGCATCAATTTTTCCCAGCTGCAAATTAGAGGTAGTTTGACTTACTATAGGAATTGTTCCATTTTGAATAAGATTCACAATTGAGAGAAAACGCTGCGTAATTATCGAAAGCAGAGGCTTGAGTAATATTGCTAATCTTGCCCTAAAATATGTTTCATCCTTATTTGATTGATATGCTATTCTTGGAAGATTAATTGATAACGATTGTAATATCAGAACTGTACTTGTGTTTGGCATTTCGTCTGATTTACATAAACCAAACCGTGCACGAACTTTATTTTTTGAAAATGATATTATTCCTCCAGATTTTGCAAGATGTATAAGTTTATCTATAAAAGGATCAATAGAGGTAGGATCCTCATAGACAAAAGAGAGAGCGATGGTAGGAATAGCTGTAATGGTTATATATTTTTCATAGCTTTCTAATAATGAGTCAATAAGAGAAATATCATAATTACTCAATTTAATAGATAATGTAATGTGAGGAGAGAAGGAAGCATACGATGAGATAGTAGAGGTTAAAAAGAATATATCTTCTATATTATTTTTCAGGAGGGTGTCTGTTTCGCTTTTCTTTTGAATAAAGTCTAAAAATCCTTCGATAACAATTTCTCTGGAAGCTTCTCGGCTTAGTAAAGAAAAAATGATTGACACAATCGATGATTGCGTTTGGATGGGATTAGATGAAAAGATCTTAGATACTGTTAGATAGCGTCCTTTAATATCTTTAAAAATATCGATAATAGAATTAATATTGATAAACATTGCATCTGGAACAATACTCCAGAATCCACTTTTGCCTATGTTGATCTCTCCAGTCAAGTGCATATCAACAATATCCTTTGGGAGTGAACTATTCAAAAGATATTCTGTAAAAATTGACTGTGATGTTTTAACCACTAGATCAGGAATTTCCATATTATTAGTACTAGTTTCATGAATAAGAGATATCATATCTGATGGAGGGAGACCTAATCTAGCGAGCTTATTTCTATAATCGTCATATCCATGCTCAACTAATATGGAATTAGTCATTTCCCTTATAAGGGAAGAGGTAAGATATGACGTTTGTAGTTTATAAATTTTATTTTCTACCTCTTCGGTAATTTTATGGGCAAGTTCCAATGGCATATTAGCTTCTCTGACTAAAGATTGGATTATTTTATTAGAATCAAATTCTTCAATAGATGGTTTGGTAGTCCTAACGTAAAGTTTACCACTTTCAATAATAGATCTTTCTTCAATTTGACGGGCTAGGCTTAAGACTAATTTTCCAAGGTTAGTAATTGTATATCGTCGTTCTGCTTTATTAAGAGATACCAAGGATTGACGGAGAAGTTTTCTTAAATGATATGCAAATTTGCCCGATTCTTTTTTCGATTTAAATCCTGCAAGAGATTTTAATTCAGAATAAGTCAAAGGCCCTTTTGAATAAAGAATTCTAAGAATGTCTATTCGATTTGGGCTAGCCATAACAGAAAATATCATTCTGACCCTTCGCGAGGCGGATTCCAGAATACTTCCACGTTTGGATCCTGTCTTATTAATTATTTGTGATTGTACTCGCTCCATTGCACCGGTTATGAATAACATGTAATTAAAGCTACTTTGTAAAGTTTTTTATACAAATGATGTAAGTGATAGTGATCTGAATAATCTCTCAGTTATGCCTCTAATAATACTTTGGAATTTTTAGTTAAAAGTTCATTTTTCTTTGAAGAATATTGAAGATTATCATTAATGTCATTAGGAATAGGGGGAAGCTTTGACTTTGTTTCTTCTTCCATGATATTTTGTACTTCATTAAGAATTTCTAGTGCATCGGAATTAACTGGTATAGAGATATTATCGATATTTACATTTACATTTGCCTGTATCAATACATCGGAGGTTAATGTTGACATCTCCGAAATAATACTTGTAGCAGCGGGAACTGTTTTAGTTATATCATTCTTCACTTCTTTAACTGTTTCAATCATTGGATTAATAGTTTCAAGAACTTCAGCAAATTCGGATATCGTAGAAAATCTTATTACTATGACTTCTAAGCTCATCAATAGTTTTTGTGTTGTTTGTTTAATTTTTCTAATATTTGCTAATTCATTTGCTAATGTTTTAGCACGTACATTATCACCATTCTTTATATTTATAATTACTTTATTATGTAAATCTGCATCTAATGTGTTAAACCTGCTATCAAGCATCCTCAGCTTTTCAAGTTGGTTGTTAACAATGGTACTTGCATGAGATAGCTTCGTCTTTAACTGAGGATAGTTTTCCATAATTTTTTAATATATAATACAATGTTAAGGTTAGAGTTAATCTAACTAGACTAATTGATTTCATAAAGTTTAGTTCGATGATACAATATAATCCGAAGATTCATATATTAAAAAAGCTCAGAGTTTTTTCAAAATTAACCCATGTTTCTCATCAAATCCATTAACTTCAACTTCTGTTCCAATAGGTAAATCTGATGGTTTTTTGATACTAGGTAAAAATCCTGAAGCTCGAAGTAATAGTTTATCTATAGTGAAAACAACCCAGGCATAACTCTCTACATCCTCAAATCCTTCAGGAGGTACTGTATGGATAGTAAAGGTATCTACATAACCTTTGCCTGGATATTCTATTAAATTAAATTTTTTACCATGACATTTTTCACAATATAGTACCGTAGCTAGCATTATGGTGTTACAATCTTTGCATTTTCTTGCTAATATCTTGGAGTTCTGCGCAGATGCAATAAATTTTTCTCTAACCCCTATACTATTAATATTTTTCAATGTTGATTAATTCACCTTTTTAAATATATGTACAGCAGCGCTAGCACCAGTCGCACCAAAATTATGAGTTAAAGCAATTTCTGCATCTTTAATTGTTCTTTCACCAGCTTGTCCAGAAAACTGTTCAAACACTTCAACAATTTGACCAATGCCTGTGGCTCCAATAGGATGACCTTTTGATTTTAATCCTCCTGAGGGATTAATTGGAATCTTTCCTTTTCTGGATGTAGCTCCATCTCTAATCTCTCTTGCTGCTTTACCTTTCTGGAAAAAACCTAGATCTTCTACATCTATTATCTCTGCAATTGTGAAACAATCATGAACTTCAGCAAAGTTAACATCCTGAGCAGATATTCCAGCCATTTTATAGGCTTGATTAGCCGCAATAACTGTACCTGGAATAGTTGATATATCATTTCTACCTTGTACTGCAGCAGGAGAGCCTCCTCTCCCTGATCCAATAACTTGAATATAGGGTTTCCCACTTTTTTTGGCAAAATTTTCATTACAGAGAATTACTGCTGAGGCACCATCTGAAAATGGACAGCAATCATATAATTTTAATGGAGAAGCAACTACCGGTGAATTAAGCACATCTTCTACCGTTATCTTTTTCCGTACATGGGCCTTAGGATTTAGCAATCCATTTTCGTGGTTTTTAACTGCTACATGAGCGAGATCTTCTTCATTAGCCTTATACTTAGTCATATATGCTCGTGCAATAGAAGCAAACAAGCCAGGAAAAGAAGCACCATTGCCCCCTTCGTAAAAGAAATCAGAACAATAAGAAAATAGGGTTGTACTCTCATTTGTTCCAGTATGAGTTACTTTTTCAACCCCTAAAGCCAATACACAATCATAAAATCCAGCCCGTATATTTGCAAAGGCTTCCCTAAACATCACAGAACCAGATCCGCAGGCTGATTCAATAGTCAAACCTGGAACGTGAGAGATTCCTAAATTGCTCATAATGACTGGAGCCATATGTACTTGTTTATCGGCAACACCAAAAACATTTGAAATGTATCCAGCTTGGATATCACCGGGAGATATCCCAGCCGACTCAATTGCATCTACTGACGCAGTAAGTGCTATTTCTATTATACTTTCATTAAGCTTACCATATTTAGTACTACCAGCTCCTAAAATACATACACTTTCCACGCTATAAATTATTAGGATATGTTATAAAAAGGTTAGACAGCTGCGATATAGATAGGTCGTATATGATGGCAAAAATATGAATTTGAATGTATCAGTTCTTTTTATTTAGCACTTAAGGATTTGTTAAATAATTTTGTAAGTATTTATTAAAGATATAAAAACATACAGTATGAAGAAAGATTTTAAAAAAACTCACGCTCATAGTGAAAAGAGGTCTCAGAGCAAAAAGATAGCGAAATTAGAGAGAAGACTGCGAAAAAAACCTAAATACTAAAGAGGTATATTATTCTTGGTTTTAATATAAAAAAATAAATAAATAAACTCTTTACCATAATTAGTTTGAATAAAATTAGAGAAAAAAAGAAAATCACAAAGAAAGGAATTGTTTTAACCACATTGATTATTATAGGTATTATAGGTGCTAGTTTTATTGTTTATCTGCTACCTTGATATGCTATCTTTTATTATAGATATTGAAAAAAATTAAATTGTTTCGTTTCCTGAAAATGGTAAATACCTTATAACAACTATCAAAGGATTTTAGGTTGTAAACTCAATATTAAAAAGATAGCAAATTTAGTTTCTTCCCGTTGATTATATCTTCATAAACTCATACAACAATTAAATTGATA
>DAIPKY010000046.1:0-2974 GCA_036769505.1 Nitrososphaeraceae archaeon | reverse complement strand
AACAATTAAATTGATAGTTAATGAAATAATTCTTATCATAGACTATAACCTAATGAGCATATTCATCTAATATTCAAATAACAATAGTAATATTTTCAAAACAGGCTTGTTAATCTTATCATTCCCTAATTTTTCTTTGGTATAGAAATGCCGTTAATAAAAATAAAATAATAATATGATTAATTTGTTACCTAATGAACATACAAACCGGTAAAAATTGGAAAAACTTAATGAACGTCTACAAAGATTTGAAAGCAAGATACCTTAATCTGCTTTTCTTATTAGGAGATCCTATCTATATTGTAGTAATTGTTATTTATAAAACAATATTATTTTCATTCAGCAATTAAGAAATATTTCCTTGATTATTATTATAATTATTATGAAGGTATACCTGAACTATAGATTATTTATATATATTATGAAAATCAGGAAATGTAAATCAATAATTATGAACAAAATATGAATGAATTATTCTTAAATTATACGCTATTTTGTGAAATGTGGCATAAAAATTCATAAGAGTATTATGACCACTCTGAGTATGGCGCCGGGAGAGGGATTCGAACCCTCGGGACCTTTCGGTCACAAGCTTTCTTGACAATTCCAGGCTTGCGCCCTACCAGGCTAGGCGACCCCGGCATTAAATCTTGTTAACTTAAAATAAAAGAATAAAGTGGAAAATATAATCTATTGGATAAGCGTTCTTATTGTTAATCCTTTAATTATTAATTAATAAAATAAAAATAGGGTATCGGGAAATTTTTCTATTGATAATGAATAGTGCAGAAATTTCCCAATATTGTAGAAGAAACAACCATATCGAATGTTCAGATTGTATGTGTAACTGTCATATACCAGGGACGATGGAAAATCTTGCAAAAAAGATTGCTCAACTAGATAAAAAAACTCCTGGCATAGGAGAAACCATATAATTTATTTTATAGTGCAGAATATTTTCATTCGGTATTTCTACTAATGTCAATATTACATTACTATTTATAAATTATTAGCGCCAACCTTTTGGATACGTATTTGGTTTCATAATGAGCCGCTTCATTGTAAAAGAAATCCCTTTTTTATTAGAAACAATTTCATTTATGTTCATAAGAGACTGTGCGAGGCCTACTATTTCCCCTTTTAAAGTGTATACAGCTACTAAATCATCCTTTTGAATTGATGGCGAGATTTCAGAAATTCCAGGAATAGCTAATTGTGCACCGTGACAAAGAGCATCGACTGCTGTGTCTCTAATAACAACAGTGTGAAGATCCTTAAAGCATATCTCTATAGGCTTTATCATCTTCCTAAGATTTTCTTCGTCATTTTTTTCTTTATATAGATAAAAAGCATTGTACAAATCATGAAGTCTTATTAAACCATCTCTTTCAAAGAAATGACTGACTCTAGTACGACGAAGTTCAACCATAGTGGCTCCCGAACCTATAATTTCCCCAATATCATAAATTAACTTTCTTATATATGTCCCAGCTTGACATAATATTCGAAGCAAAATAAGGTTCTCATTTTCTTCTACATAATCTATTTCATGAACTCTACGTATTCGTGTCATTCTCTTTACCGATGATCGCTGTGGAGGCCTTTGGTAAATTTCGCCAGTAAATTCCAATAATACTTTTTCAAGAATGGATTTATCAAAAGTGGAATGAATTCTAGCAATAGAATAATATTCTTTGGGCCCTAAGAGCAAAATTGAGAGTGCTTTAGTACCCTCTCCTAATCCCATTGGTAGTAGACCTGTAGCGCCGGGATCCAATGTCCCGCTATGACCTGATTTATCTATGTTCAATATCCTTTTGACCCAGGAGGCCACTTCATGGCTAGTTGGTCCTGAGGGTTTGTCTATCAATGTAAACCCATAATCAAATAATACAGGAATAGGTCGTTCATATGGGTAATGACCATACTTGGAATCAGTCACACTTTCTGATAATTGGATTAAATTATCAAATTGTGTAAGTTTTTTATTACTTGGTAAATCCATTATTAAAAATATTAAGTTATGAATATTAATAATTTTAATCTTTCATTAGACTCGAATTACATATGTAATGATTTTACTATTATTTTTGATATTAAAAGAAGCGAATTAAGATTTAGTAAATCAGTATCTAAAACAAAATCAAAAACTGAAAGATCTTTTCCAAACTCATATCCATATAAATTATTATAGATACGTACATTATTATCATCGCGTTGTTGAATAATGTCTCGTGCTTGTTTAAGGTTCAAGCTATCTCTCTTTGCCATTCTTTTGATTCTGTTACTCCTTGAACCCTTTAACCAGATTTTAATTGATTCTGGTACTAACCATGGCAATGTATAACTGGTCACTACAACTTTACCCATTCTTACTATTTCTACCAATTTTCTATCTACTTCAATATCAAAATAAGAATTTGATTCTCTCTCTTCCATGAAATTTTTTGCTTCCTCTGTATCCCACCAATCATTGCCAGATACTAAATAACCTTTTTCTGCAGCCAGCATTTTTAATACATCTCCACCATTGTAATGTTTATACCCAAACTCTTTCGCTAATTCTGTAGCAATAGTTGTTTTACCTACCGCTGGCCAACCTGATATTACAATACTATTTAATATTTTATTTTTGTAATTTGAGCTGCTCAATTTATGTCATGCTTGGCATAGAAGTTTTAGTTATTTTGGCGATAATCCCGCTAGTTCCGAGCGAAGTAATAAGAAACCAACCCCATAAAAAAACTTCACCTGGGATATTGCAGACACCTTTGGGCTGACCATTTTCATCTAGTATAGTGTCTTTTTTTACATTTTCATCTGTACACATGATATAGGGTATATGGAGTGGTGAAAGGGCTACTGTTTGACCGAATATGGAAGGAAATACAAGAATCCAAAGCATAAAAGAAGGTATCATATAAAGCATCATAGGTCGCATTTGTTGTTGTTGCATTTCTAAACTCATTTTATT
>DAIPKY010000147.1:0-3849 GCA_036769505.1 Nitrososphaeraceae archaeon | reverse complement strand
ATATATATATCATTGAATATTTTGTTGAAGTAATTGGTCATAAATATAAAGAAATATAGAATGCACCATTTTACAAAAGATTTTGTCACTTTGGTTTTTTAAATGTAGCTTTAGGAAATCCTATCTTTATAGGATGTCTGAATGCTGAATGAATCATAACCAATTCTCCTTTATTTAACCTAACTATATTCATTTTTGTACTTTCATCTAGCATGGAATAAGGCTCAGTATATAATTCTGATAATCCTAGCTTTGCTGTAATATGTAAATCAGTATTTTCTTGTAATCTATAGTCTGTAGCACTTTTGAACTGCTGTGCGGAAAACAAAATAGTACCTCTTGTTCTTCCTGCAATTACTGTTCTCATGATCTGTTCGGAGACTGAATTCATAATTCCCTTTTGAGATTTAGATATATATCTATTAATTTCATCAATAAAGACTAGTATATAATTTAATTTTTGGTTTTTTTGAAAATTATTCTTATCATTCTCTATCTTGGTATTATTATTATTATCGCTCTTATCATCTTTAAGGTTATAGTACCTTGCAGAATACATTTCATCTATACTTTTCATTACATCCCCTACCACAAATGCTTGCTCTTCAAAAGAAGATATCGTTGCTACGTCTATTACAAAGACTTCACCTGCTTTGATGTTTTTAATTTGACTGCCAAGATAGCTACTAGTTTTCTTTTTATCAATAAACATAGAGGATTTTCTAAATCTTTGTAATCTACCTAAAAAGAACAAAAGAGAAGATTTTTTTGATATTATTGCTTCTGGATATTCTTTGAATTCGGTGAGATCTGACCAGGTTTCTATCTTATTTCCCATAGTACTTTTAAGGGGCCAATATTCAGAAATATAATTTATTATTGATGAAAAATCATGATGTAAATCGTAAGGTTCAGAAAATAATAGTTCAAGCCTATCATAAACGTCTTTGAGTTCATATGAATATGTTTTATAATTCTTTGGTATATAAATTGAATTAGGTTTACCATCTTTTCCTCTAGGTAAAAAATAAGTCACATTTTCAAATGGCTCTATGTCTAAATCTAGTATGTCAAATAATCTTTCAGTTCTTTTTTTGATATGTTTTTCTTTTTGGTCTAAATAGAGCAAATCCTGTTCTTTTGTGTTAAATATTATTAATCCTACATTTTGATTCATTCTTTTAAGTGTTTGATATGATGATTGTAATAAGAATAAAATATAAGAGCTTTTTCTGTTTCCCGATATTCCTGATGCATTAACATGTGCGGTATCGGCGCCTGCCAGATAAGTAATATCCAATGTAATAGGCACTTCAAGCCCATTTGTTGTTTCTATTATACCTGCAGGTATAGGATTTTCCATTTGAGGCATTCCTAAAGCAAATATAATCTCTTTTTCAGTAGCAAACCTAACCGTTTTACCAACTCCAACTGGAAAATTTATAGATATATTCTTTTTATATCCTGGTGCTTTGAATTCTGTATTTGCCATTATGGCCACTTTTGCCACTACAACTCCACTTAATTGCGTATTAGAAAGTGGTAAATTTCTTTCTTGGTCTTTATCTTTTTTTTCTTCCCTCAATTGTTCTTCTTTAGTAGTAGATATTTTTTGGTAATCCGAGAAATAATTCTTATATTCATCTTCAGCAACTGATTGTAATTCTTTTACAATTCCAATAGTGTTACTATCAAACAAATTATCTACTGTAACAAAGTCGAAAGAGTTTATGATTACGTTAGGATGTAGTGCAAACCAAAAACCATCCATTGTATTTAGAAACTTTTCAGAAGCAATAGTTCTTCCAATCCCTTGATCTCTAGAATTTATTATCTTATATGACATTAGTTAGAATATTGTAATAAAAAGATAAATATCTTAATAACCTGGATATTGCAAAGAATTTTTCTGTAGTTTTCAAGATAGAATTGTTTAAATTTAATTTTAGCTCTTTCTTATACTATCTATACTATCTTTAAAATCAGGTAATACCTTAGGATAAAACTTTTGTATAGATTTAATTAATTTGGACTTGAACTAGCTAAATATATTTAAGTAAATCCTCCTTGAAAATATTGTTTTTTGACTTTCTGAGTCACTATAAAATAGAAGCAAAAAGAGATATAAAAGTAAATAGTTGTTCTAATTTTTGTTATATAACAATATTATATTTTATTCTAATGAAATTAGAGTTACTAAAAATTAGAAACATTATATCATATATATTATTTACAAATAGTCTAACAAAGATTCATTGTTTTCTTTCCCTATAATATGAGATTTAACAAAGTAAAAATGTACTATTCAAGTAAATCATTTGTGAGCTAATAATAACAATAATAATAATAAAAGAAATAAGTTTTTATGTTGTCAGTTATTTGATTATAGTTTTACCTTCTGCAGGTAAGAGGCTTATTTTGGCCAGTCCCGTATTTGGCCTTTCCTCTTTACCGTAATAGTGTCTCGGGGAACGGGACCGAAACCCGGTGCACCATTTGCTGCAGAAGGCAATATTCCTTGAGTTTCTTTCTATAAAACAATTTATTATTATAACTAGCCATAGCCTTCGATCACCAGGCATAATAGTGAAGGCTATGGTATATTAAATTACTTTGGAATTACTTGATTGTAAGATGTAAATAACTGTATTAAATGAGATAAACAATCACTTGAAATAAGAAAAAAGATGAGTCCCACAAAATAAGATAAACTATTTTGTTAACATAGATCATAACTTAATCTCAGGTTCAATCGAAACCATGAGGATTTTCCTATGGATTTTGTATATAAATTTTGCAACACTAGAACGATGGATTATTAAATTTAAAAGTCATAGCTTCTTCTTTGGGAAGAGATACGAATTCTATGGCTAACGAGCTTATTATTTGCCTATCTATAAGATTGTATTTATCTATTGATTTTATAATATTTAATAGTTGAAGAAGATAATATTTTTTAGTTATTGTTTAGTTCATTAGTTAGTTAAACCATAGCCCTCATCCTCTCTTCTAATGAGCCAAAACCTAGGAGAGAAAGAAAGTAACAGCGGATCAAACAGTTATTTTAGGAGGAATATATCAATAATTCTATATTATAATATTTAATAGTTGAGTACAATTATTTATTTAGTAACTAATTAACTAATTATAAGTTTCAAGGTAAAAAATATCTTTCTTGTAATCATAACGAATATGAATCTTGTAGTTATCAAATGTATATTTATGGAATTCTTTATCGTTTAATACTAAATTTTTAATCAAATTGTAAAAATAATCTTGAATGGGGGTTGGTTTTATTGTTGTCGTTAAATCAATTTTAAATTTTTTAATTTCATAAATATACTTGCTTATCACATAACCTGCTGCTTTGTTCATCATATCCTGTTCATAGGAATTATTATTGTTGTCGTCATCGTAGTTATCATTATTATCATCCTTATCATTTTTGTATATCATTTTATTTTCTTTTCTTATATTATATTAAAATAAAAAATAAAAAATGATGGAAGTTTAAGGAATGTGGGCTGGTGGATTGTCAAAGCAATTGGCAATAACTGTCATTTGTGCTGTTGTACCCGTTGCATTAGAATATGCAATTTCTACAAACCATCCAGTGGAAGGATCACCAAACACAGGGTCATTTTGTATTACATTGATATTGCTAAAAATCAGTGCCCCAGCATCAAGGTTATATCCTCCATTTATGACTGTATCCCCAGAGTCACATGAAACATTACGTCCTTCTGATGTGTTATTTTCAATAGTAGCATTAGTAGTTACTTGATACACATTACTGGAATTTAATTGGGTTATTCCTCCTGGACCAGGAATACCTTGAATTCCTTGAGG
>DAIPKY010000045.1:0-11926 GCA_036769505.1 Nitrososphaeraceae archaeon | reverse complement strand
TGATTTGCTTTTTCTATTATTTTAACGACAGTGCCTGGTTTTATATCCTTCCTCTCTATATTCTTCAATCTCTTTTAATAATTATAAATATATTTTATATATATGTGGTTAACATACATACAAATTTTTGTATTTTGACATTACTATTACTATAGAAATATAACTACTACAAATAATTCAGTTACATGTCTATAGAACTCTTATCACAAATTATAGAAAATGCATTCAATATAGACTTTAAAATGATGTTTGCAGTTATTTTCAGAATGGAAATAATATGCAGATTATATGGTACAATATAAGTGTGATAAAATAACCAGAAGTTAAAGACAGATAGGAAATGTGTTAAAGCAAAATAAAAGATCAATATTTAACCTGATGACTAAATAAATTGAAAATATGTTAACCTGAATAACCCATTTTCTCTAAATCTATTTAGAATTATTAAATAATATGTTAATGTTATGTTGTTAATAATCTATGTCTAATAATAATAATAATAATAATAATAATAAAGAAAATTCAACAAATACTCTTTCGTCTTTTAGCTTTAAATACGTAGAATCGGGAGGATTAGCAAACAATTATTTAGTTATTTCTTTTGATTCTGAATCTAATAACCTTAAACTATCTACAGATATGAGTGGTGCTGATTTAACACAAAAACCTATAGAAGATTCAGAAAAAACTGATTTAATGGATACAATTACAAAAAACAATTTTTTTAATACAAAAGCTACTTATGTAACAGAAAAAGAAAATGAAGATAATACCGCGATATCATTTTCCCTTACAGTTACAATAGATGCAGATATACACACAGCAGTGTGGACCAATAATTCTCAAGAAGTCTCAGCTGAATTGGTAGAAATTACAAATGAAATAAAAAAAATAGCTCATGAAAAAAAAATGATTTGAAAAGAAAGACTAACAATAGTGTATTAGGATTTGAAATAACATTAAAGATATAAGACTTATTTCAAAAATAAGAGACTAACTAATATGTCAGAAGAAAAACAGGTCGAGGACCTCAAAATCCAATTTCGTAGAACTACTGAATCAGAACTTCGAAAGCAAATGCTTGATACACTATCTGCTTACAAAAATAATGGTATAGATGCAATAAACGATTTGATTAGTACTACAATTGATGATGAGGTAAAATCACACGGATTAAATCTAATTAAGAAAATAAAAGAGAACTCCTAACCTTATTTTTTATCAAACAACCATTAGTGTGATGAGACTACATAACCATGAGATACTCATATCCATTTAAGATCAACAACAATCTAAAATTTATATTTGTGTGAATAATAACTTAGGATTAAAATTTTTCTTCACTGTGTAATTTTTTAAAATATGTGAAGAAGAAAAATAAGAAAAACTTTCATTATATATTTTAGTTACAAAAGATAAGATAAGATGAGAAACATAATCCTATAGATGTAATCTATCCAAAGATTTTCTTATAATCTATCAATAGGATAATGTGCTACAGTGTAAATTCATCAATATATTCAAAAAATTAATTATTTACAGATAATAGATTCTCCTATGTATGATAGGATTCTATTATATGCTTTCTACATAAATATGAACTCTACTACATAATGGTCGTCGTGTGATAGACTATAGTAGACATTAGAAGTTTCATCAATTATAGTGTAAACCATTATTTTTTTGTATGTTCAAAAAACCATTTGCGTTTATAATTTTCATTTTTCAGTTGAGGTTCTTTAAATATTTTAAAATATGTTTGTTTTATGATATTTTGTTTTTCAATATCAGATCTTATCCATAAACTATCGAAAAATGAGAGTAAGGCAGAAAGAGTTAATTCGTTGTTAGAAAATGAGGCCATTTCTATTGAATCTTTAAACGTCCCTTTTTCAATATACTTAATAGATATTGAAAATGCAATTGCTTGATCAGTTACAAGTATTATAGTTTTGGTATCTATCTTTTTTGTAGTATAATTAATATATGTTCCTAATATTTTGTTAGTCTCATTAATCTTTCGTTCAATTTCTTTCTTAATGTTTGAATTCTCATTATCTATACGGATTAGTACTTTAACTTTTATAAATCTATTAATTGCTTCTCCTAAAAATTTTATTATTCCGTTACTTTCTGCAAACCAAAATGAATCAATTGTTGGAAAGAATAAAAGAATCTCTTCTACTGCAGACTGAATAACTTTGGGAAAGATTTCCAGTATTGTACGTAAATCTGTTATATTAGTATTTAATAAACTAGTATCAAACATTACTCTTTGAATTTCAGCAATTTTTTCACTTGCTGGAACAGATAAATTCCAAAGTTTTTCGAAAAAATAGTATTGCATTTGCACAAATTCTTTATTGGTTATATGAATAAATTTTAATTTTAAATTATCATCATCATTTTTCTCTAAATGGTTATCTTGTTTGGAAATAGACTGAGTATAACTAAAGAATTCATTTTTGTCAGATAGCCCTAAATAACCTGTAACGGTATCCGCATGTCTTAATTCTACAAATTTCATTATTTTAGTACAATGAATTATATTTTGAGATGTAATGTTGGTAATAAATCTAATTGATACCCCTTTTTGCTTGATCTTGAAATCAACTATGTTATCAAAAAACACAGAGTTTTCAACTAAAATATGAATCCAATGATGGTCAAATACAGATTCTAGATTTTGCGTAGTCCGTGAGATAATCTCAGACATTTGATCAAATGCTTTTTTATCATTCAGTTCATACTTTAACTCTGGGAAAAACTCATTACCAATTGATTCCACTAACTATAATAGTCGTTTTAAGATATAAAAATTTAGATATACATGATTTTCCTATTTTTCAAGTATTTTGAAATCATTTAAATAATATGAACTTTTATTGAGATTATGCCAATATTTTTAGATGTTCATAAAGTACCCTTTAAACAAGATCATCTTAAGGAATTGGTAGATTTACCATTAGATGAGTTTGGAGTTAGACATGTAAATCTTATGTATAATAAAGAGAATGGTGTTTGCTTTTGTCTATTGGATGCACCAGACCATGAAGCAGTTGTAAAACATCATGATAAAGTCAATATACAGTGTGAATGGATTGTCGAAGTTGATCTTGCTAAAGATAACTTCTCAACAATAAAAAAATAGAGCTCATAATTTTTATGAAGAAAACTATTATAATTCTTTCTTTATAATATATATATTTGTGTCATGCCAGATCATATTAATATTAGTATAACTCCTTTGAATAATAAAGACAAAATTTTCTAAAATAATATATTTCTTTTATCCTATCTTTAATCTGCTATTTTTAAAATAAGAATAATTCTGTTGCAGCAATATGTTTACATTTGTTTAGCTTAAATTTAAAATCTGGACATGTACAGGTCTTATTTTCTATATCCACATCATAGTATTTGGTTTTTTCTTTGATACTACTTTTCACCCTGTATAATTTTCTAGTTCCTATTTTTTGATTTTCTACACCTTTGTCACTATCTTGTTTTTCTTCTTGTAATTCTACTATCATCGGTTCATATAGAGTAGATTCAATTATATTGTAAGCCTTTTCAAGTCTTTTACTTTCGACTTCTTTTAACCTTTTTAAATTTCCATTATTATTCTTAAGAAGACCTTTTTGTATCTCTATTTTATTATTTCTATTTTCTTCTTCTTCTTCTTCTTCTTTTCCTCCTCCTCCTCCATATTCCTGCAAACTTTTTGTTGACGTTGTTGTTATTGCCTTCTTGAATATGTCATGTATTTTATCATCTTTAGTATCTGATACATATATGACATAGATTAATGCAAGATCTTTACCTTCCTGCTTTCGTATAACTCTACCAATTCTCTGTATTACCTGATTCATATTGGAAGTTGTAGCTAAGATAATTTCTATTCTAACTTGTGGTATATCAAATCCTATTTCCAAGGTGTGTACTGATAAAAGAGGATAAAATTCTCTTCCCCATTGATTCATGATCGATTGCCTCTTTCTAGAATTTGTGTTACTATCAATTATCATTGCTTTTGTGCCTTCTAATTCTAACATATCTTTAAGTTTACTGATAGAATCAATAGTTTCACTAAATATCATAATTTTTTCATTTGGAAATTTTTTGGTTATTAGATTTAAAGCAGATAATAATTTATTTTCTGCGCAACTTAACAACAATTTCCTTTTTCTTATGTTTAAGAACCATGCTTTTGCCATTCCACTAACAAAACCACCTTTTCTTAGCAATCCTGTCATAGACTCTGCATCATATTTTTTAAATCGGTTAGATATTTTCTTTATTTTGGTAGAATATGTATCATAGTCATTTTGTTCCTTCTCTGTAAGATTGACCTTTAAAGGAATAACTATCGGCTTGGCAAGTCTTTTATCATCAACAGCATTTTTGATAGGATATCTTTTAACTGGTGGCAATAACGTAAGAATTGTATTATATTTATATAGATCTTTTTCATCAAGAGTTGCAGTAAGCCCAAGAATAGCTTTTTTATGATCTTCTATAACTACGTCGAATATTTTACTAAATATTTTTGCTGTATCTCTTATTAAATGTATTTCATCAAAAATAACCATATTAGATCTACGAATAATGTCTAGATTTCTAATTATACTTTGATATGTACATATCGTTATCTCTCTAATCTGTTTTCTTTCACCAAAATATGCTCCTATTTTATCATTAGGTATACCGTACGCTACGAGACGTCTGATGTTCTGTTCGATTAAAATAATCCTAGGTACCATTAAAAGAATATTGAAAGTAGTATTAGTAGTAGTAGTAGTAGTAGTAGAAGAATATCTAGAGGCAACTCTTTTTGCACATTCAAAAGCTATTTCCGTTTTACCAGTTCCAGTGCTATATACAATTGTACCTCTACAGTCATTATCAATCCATGCGTTTACTGCATCGATTTGATCTTCCTTAAGTGAAAAGGGGAATTTTAGTTGAGAAATGGCGGTGGTAGTTGTTGACTCAGACATAACGCATTTACTATTGTAATATAATATTGATAATCAATCATTTCATATAAATCAATAACAAATAAATAATTTTAATTTTGAATATGGTGAGAATTATAATGGAGTGGTGTAATGATATTCTAAAGATATAATTTATTTCAAAAGCACTTCATGTTTATTATACTGATGCTATTGGAGTACCTTCTATAATATACGACATAAAATAAATTATAGATTACAAGTTTTATTCTATGTTTGAATAATAATAATAATAATAATTCTTGGCTCCTATTTAGAGGAAATGAAGCAAGAAGTGGAATTTTTCCAGAACAACTAACACGAGAACTATCGCTATTTTGGGTAATTGAATTAGGACCCATGATATCATCAGCAATTTCGCATAACGGCATTGTCTATAATTCAACTATAACTGGTAGAATTTTTGCTATTGATGTTTACAAGAAAAAAATCAATTGGCAAAAAGAGATAGGATCTCCTTTAGTCTCATCATTATTACTTTATGGTAATTTGTTAATATCATGCACTTTTAATTCATGGATTACTAATACAAATTCCAAATCGCAGGAAAGGAATTTTATTTATGCATTAGATATCAATAATGAAGGCAAAAAGAAATGGAAAGTACAAATAACTGGTGATATCTTTTCATCTCCTTGTGTATGTAATGGAAAGATAATAGTGATTGGATCCCTTGATTCCACAATTTATGCATTAGATGTGAGAGGGAATATAATATGGACATTTAATACAGGTGGTTCTATTTGGTCTTCCCCAGCTACTAATAACCATCAAATATTTATTGGTTCAGATGATTGCTGTATATATAGTTTTGATTTAAATGGTAACTTAAATTGGAAGAGTATGTTAGAAGGCAAAATTAGGGCTACCCCGAGTTTAATGAAATCGACTAATTCGTTATTTATAGGAACACATAACGGTATAATGTATTGTTTAAACCAATCAAATGGTTCTATCAAATGGAAATATGAAACTGGTAAGCCTATTCTTTCTTCAGCGGCTATTTCAAAAGATCATATTTTCTTTGGGTGTTCTGATAAAAAAATCTATTCATTAAACTCTATTAATGGTTCTATCAAATGGAAATTTGAAACTGGCGACAAGGTTTGGTCTTCTCCAGTGATAACACAAAATAATAATAATAATAATAATGATAATAATAAGAATAAAGAAGAGGGAATGCTATATGTAGGATCTTTAGATTCTCACATATATGGTTTAGGTATTGAAAGCGGTAGACTAAACTGGAAATTTCCTACAATGGATGGAATAGAATCATCTCCTTGTATTGTGAAAAATAATTTGTTTATTAGTTCAAAAGATGGTTTATTATATTGTTTTAGTAATCAACAAAAAATGGATAATGAGAAGAACTCTATTCTGAATGTACCAATCAGAAAATGCTTCTAAAATTACTACAAATAAAATTCCTACTTGTTGTGATAATGTATTCTATTTCATTCCTTCTTTCTCTTCTTCTGTGATGTTTGACCAATTTAAGGAACATTTAGTGAAGGGAAGAATAAATTGACAAATAAGAAAAAAATAGATAAGCAACTTTTCTCGTAATTAAGATAGGGAAGAAACATTTGAAGAAGAATTGTTGTTGTACCGTATATTTCTCGATAAAACTTTAATGTTATAATATCATAATTATAATATAACTTGTTTTATAAAGATAATTCATAAAAGCTGTTACAATAAAAGAGAATATAGAACTAATTATTGCACTGACACCAATCCATTTTCAAATTGTGCTTTCTCTAGCCATCAGTAAATTGTTCAAAAATATAAATTATATATAATTCAAAGCTAAAATATCATCTTTAATTCCCAATATAGTTTTTTTGAAAAATGGGTGTTAGATTTGCCGCATAACACCCATTGTGTTAACTTCTCAAATGAATAGTTGGTTTGTGTAATATATTATAAGTACAATAAGAGATATAATGATTATAGGTTATTAGGTGTTATAAGCCAACTAACACCTACAAAGGATTGACTGGCTAAAGATTGATATTATAACAAGAGAAGGTAGAATAAAAGTTTATGAGAAAGAAAAAGAAAGAAGTATATTAATTCAAATTACAATTTTGAAATAGTGCAAATGTAAAGTCTCTGTTTGTTATATTTACAGAATAATCATTATCATTTGAAAGCAAAAAAATTTAAAACTGTTATTACAACCAAAAGATAATTTGGAAACCAAAAAATCAAAGAATTATGATAACAAAGATAATGGAAAGAAGGATATAGAAAATAATAACAATACTTCCTCTGATCAATATACATTTGATTCATCGGACCCTAAAGAAATCATGACTGGAGTAGGGGGAGGAGAAGGAGAAGAAAATAGTACCTATCCTAATTCTGATAAATATATTGTTGATGACATCAAGAAAGCTATTAAAGAGAAGAATATTGGAATTGGTGAAGAAGAAGAAGAACAAGAAGAAAATTCTTTTAAAAGCGATTCAGAACAATCAAATAATAACGATGAAAATAATTAGCTCAGTGTTTGTCTTAACAATAGCAAATTATTGACTAAGATACAGTTACAAAGACAAATAACAACTTTTAAATCACAATGATATAATTTCCAAAATAACATCCTGACTCGAGTCAGACTCATAATCTAATTCATTTTATCTTATTTAGAAAAGTCCCCTTGGTTCATAATACTAATATGAATACAAAAATAATAAAATTAATCAACATTTTCTTTACTATATAAAATACAATATATTACTCAATTTAAAAGAGGACTGATGAGCATCTTTATCTATAACATATTTTATGAGGACGAAACAAATTTAATAATTTTTTTATTTTTCTGAAATCTCTCCAAAAATATTAAGAGCACTTAAATCATTAATTTCTTTAGCTTTCATCAATTTTTCGAGAAATCCTAAAGCAGCCTCCTTAGATTCACTTTGCAATGTTCCAACAATCACAAAATTGTAGTATTTCTTATTACATAGGTTCATTCTAAATCTTTAAATTTTGTTATAGGATATTTTAAGATTTATCATTTGAATAAACCAAAAAAGAAATCATCAACTTTCTTATTTTGGTCTGTTGTGTTCACAATATTACTTTTATTATCAGTAATTTGGTTATTATCCTTAGTTACTGTTGCTGTTGTTGAACTTAAATTTTGTTGTGGTGATATACTTTTAGTTTTTCCATCGCCATTTTTTAAATTTTCACAATCATTTTCTGGAGTACTATCTTTTTGTGTGATATTAAAATCTGTTAATAAATCTGTTCCATTTCCACAAATGAAGGTGTCCCTGCCGATGCCCCCAGTTAGAGTATCGTCATCTTGTCCACCTACTAGTATATCATTGCCTCTATCACCAATTAATTTATCCTTTCCTTCTCCACCTTCTATACGATCATTTCCTGCTTTTCCCTTTAAGATGTCTCTTCCTTCATTACCATAAATTAGATCATCTCCACTCCCACCGCTAATATCATCTCCTGCTTCATTGCCATTTATTGTATCATTGCCATCCAATCCTTTAATGATGTCTTTGTTTATCGTGCCACTTATATTATCTGCATTGTTAGTTCCATTGATCTCTTCTGCCCATGCTAAATGTATAGTATTACGTTCCTGTTTTTCTCCACAAGTTCCTAAAGAAATAACTATTGAAATCAAAATAAAAAATAAAGAAAAACAAAAAATTTTAAAGAAATTAAAATGACTATATTTAGTTGAAAAAATCAAGTTATTCATTATACTTCTGCTAATAGCAAAACTATCGTTACGATTAAAAGGTTTTTTAACATTTTTCATTTATGATAGAATAATAAGTAGAATAATTTAAATTATTGCAATAAATTAATATAACAATATTATATTATAATTTATCATAATAATATAGTTAAATGGTTAAATATAATTAAGTAAATTTGAGACTTCTGCATACTAATTAATGGTAATTGATAAATAGATAAAGTAATAGAACAATATAATAATAAAATAAATGAGGTGTTTTAATTGTTATTTTGAGTTTTCTCCGACATTAGTAAAGCCTATATGCCCATCTTGTGGTTTTTGTTATTACTGTAGAGAATTTGCATGCTTTCATCACAATAAGAGTAATCTACAATAAAAAAGTCTAGACTTAAAAATATTTTAATTATTTTGATTAGTTTAATGACAACTTTATTTATTTATTAAATATTTTTTTAAACCTTTTAATCACTTTATGGATCTTCTGTTCTGTTGAAACAGTCTAATTCTAATTCTAATTTTAATTTTTTGGCGCCGAAAATTTACTGTTAAAGAAATGTATCAAGCGTAATTTTTAGTTAATAATTAGTTTGGTTAAATGTTATAAACCATAAATTATTTTTAGAACTCCCTATCAATCATAATTTATGGAATTACCATGGAATGATCCACGTTCTAATAAATTTGCAACTACCATAGGGTTAATTACATCCAGTGGACCGTCTGGTACAAATATAATGGCTTGTGAATGGACACATCACCTTTCATATAACCCTGGGCTAATAGCAGTTTCTCTTGGTCCTACAAAGACAACAGTAGCAAATATACGTCATACTAGAGAATTTGGTATTAATCTGTGTGGAGTGGATCAATCAATACTTTCCAGTATTGCAGGAGGATATAGCGGTAATGATTATGATAAAATTAGTGCCTTGAAAGAATTGGGATTCAAATTTTATAACGCAAATCATATTAAGACTTTAATGGTAAAGGATGCTGCGCTGAACGTTGAGTGTACTTTATACAAAGAAATTACCTTAGGAGATCACATTATGTTTATTGGTGAAGTAATAGATGCAATACATAATCCAAAAAAACAACCATTGGTTTATCACGACGGAAAGTATTGGCTTTTACAATCATTGAACAAACCCAGTTTAGATGAACGCAAAAGAGTACGAGAAGTCTTAGAAAAGCATAAAAAAAGAAAAATGAATACTCTATAAATAGGTAAAACTAAGATTCTATAATTATTTAATTTTTTTATATAGAGTAGTAGTTAATGTTGTTCAATTAAAAACATTTTAATGTAGGTATAATAGTTACATAAAAATTAAATTCTTCTTCTCTCATTCCATCTTTTTCTTTTTACTTATAAATACAAATAAACAAGAATAATAAATCTTAAAGTAAATATATGAGAATTAATTCAATATGAAATTAAAACTAGTCATAAAATATAATTTTTATTACTATTAATTAGCTTTAACTCAACAAATATTTTTAATATCCCTCTCAACTTTTTTGCATTTATTCTTATAATGAAAATAAGTACATTCAAGATAATATTGATACTATTTTATTATGAAAGCTATAAGGTTAATATAAGATTAAAATATAATTAAAGAATGGTAATAAATCATAAGATAATAATCTTCGTTGGTCTTTTTTCTAGTTTACTAGTTATCCTGTTTTCTACTCCAAATATACAGGGTATATTTCAATCTAAATCTTCGGTAGAATTCAAAAATTATGAAAATCCATTATATGGAATAAATATTAAATATCCTAGTGATTGGAGATATTATGAAAAAAATGGCCCAGAAAACTTCTCACCTGATCGAATCTTTCAAGTTAGTTTTCTTTCTCCATCCAATAAACTGTTATCTGATATGGTTTTTGTGTGGTTTAACATTGAAAAAATTAAGAATTCATTAAGTCTAGAAAATAGAAAGAATATTTTGCTAAACAATTTGAATAATTCATCTATTGATGTAAAAGTGCAATCAACTAAATTGTCAGGAATGGATGCTTTTATGATCGATTATACAACTAAAGCAGTAGAATTGCAAAGAAATATTGGAATTGAAGCAATAAGGGATGGACTATTATATAGCTTAGATTTTACTGCTCAACCTGATACCTTTGAAAAAAATTTAGGTTCTATTGAAACAATGATAGAATCTACGAATATTAGCTCCATTGCATAAGATCAAGGATAAAATGTAGTGAAAGAAAAGAATATCCAAAATAGTTTTCAAAATGGAAAAGTATTTTCAACCAAAAAAAAGAATATGCAAATAATATACTTGACATTACTTATAATAATAATAGTTAACATCCTATCGATAAATTTAAAATTACTTGATAAAAGAAAGAAAAAGTTGAACGAAAGATCAGAGATTAAACCTATTACAATTTTAATATTATATAGACACTGCAATAATTAATAATATTTTATCCCAAATGACTAATGTTACGTCTTTAAAAAAAAAGTAAAATAATTCTTTTTAAAAATAATTTACTCTGTTTGATGAATCATTTTATTATTGATGAGTTTATAATAGCAAATTCATTATTAATTAGTGGGGGAATCAAAAGATTTTGATCATAAATTTTGCAGGAGATATTGACCTAGCAAATAATATATACAATTCCTTTATTTCCAATTCAATAATAAATAAAAAAATAGAAATTAACTTAGAAGAAGATAACTTAGTAATATCCATATTTAATGAACAAGTTAAAAAAGAAGTAAATAAACAAATAATGAAATTATTACAAGAATATTTAGACTCTTTTGAAGTCTATAAGAACCATCAAATTATTGAACTTGAAAATATCATTACAGTTGGAATTCCAAAAGACATAGCTGAAATCTCTACCCTTGTTTTCTGCGAAATTTGTGGTTATGGAATGTCGACTGAAGAAGAATTATTAGTTCATAGAAGAAGTCATGGAATATTATAGATTTACGATTAAAAAGAATATATAATTATAATAAATGATACCTTTGATCATCTCGACATAAAAATAATTTCCTAAATAAATTTAGAATATAATTAGAAATTATTACTACTATAAATGTACTAAATTTACTCTTCAAATTTCCTTATGCTTTACATATACTTGGTTTTTATAAATCTGTTTGACTTTTTCTAATGTA
>DAIPKY010000146.1:0-3878 GCA_036769505.1 Nitrososphaeraceae archaeon | reverse complement strand
CAGTATCGGCAAAAGAATCAAATTTTATTATGCTACCTGGAAAAACAGGAACTCCTCCATCAAAAATTGAATATCCTCCACTTAAAATTGTGTCTCCTGGATCACAAAAAGCAAATGCTAATACAGCTGTAAAAGGAGCAGTTGCAACGCCTGGTGTACCATTTACATGATAAGTATTCGTATCATTTATTTGACTAAATCCTGACGGACCTTGTATACTTGTGTTCCATTAGGGCAATTGGACATTGAATTCCTTGTGGACCTTGGGTTCCAGACCTATTGTCTCTAATATCTTTTTTATCCTTATCGTCAAATTTAAAGTGCTGACAAAACTCTACTGAACCCTACGAAAAATCCTTCGAATGGACCTATTCTACATTCATATTTCTTGTCATCAGTTGCATATTGGCTATAATAACTATCACCATAGTTTGCATCATATCCTTGCGCCATTACTATTGTATATGAATGAAAACTATTGTTGTTGCTGCTGTGGAGAAATGGCACTACTGCTAACATTACCAATGAACTCATCAAAAGTCGAAAGGTAAGTATTGATTTATGCATACAATTTTTAAACAGTTAATATATAATGGAAGTGCTTAAGTACACTTGCTAACAATGCATTATTAAATTAGATTAGTTGATTAAATTCGTAAATTAAATTAGGGAATTTTTATTGTGAATTTTTGTTGCTAGTTTTAATAATGAAATCTATTCGGAAAGAATGTTACTAGTTTAGTTCTATTAAAATATTTATATGTTTGATTTTTTTCAATAAATAAAATAACCAGTAGTGACTTTCTTATAGTACTTAGTTATGGAAGATAAATTAAAATTCGTAGTGCATGGTAGAATAGAAGCAAATAGATTTATCTTAGAAGGAATTTCTTCTTATATATTACAAAGTCTAGAGGCCTATAATGATAAAACTATAATAGTAACATTTGAAATGCCAGTTACAACAAATATAATAAAAATGAATAATCAGATTCTTATCAATTGATTAAGCAATTTACGAATCATTTATTTTATTATAAATTTTGAGGATAATAAAATAGTTTATAAATTGCAGCTAGAAATATTAAAGATTATTTGAAATAATATTATTGATTCTTCATCTTCTAAAATTAATTGGTTATTTTGATAGTCGATAGTAACAAGTCTCCAATTTCGTTATTCATTCTAAGATAGTTTAATCCTTTTTCTGTTGTTTTGAATGTTCTAGTTCCATTAATATATTCTAACAGATTGTTCTCAATCAAAATAGAAAGGTATTCCTTTAATTGTACGTAACTGAGAAAAGATTTGAACATAATTTTTGTCTTGGTTGCGCCTCTTCCATTGGCAGCATCAAGAATACAACCAACTATTTCAGTTCTACTTCTATATTTCATATATTATATAAGTTATTTACTTATTTTAATATAATATTATACTCAATGGTAAAATAATTATAGAAAAACATTCTGTATATTGTTTCCACTTAAAAAATAAGAAATGTCTTGTCTTATCTCACAATGGTACCATTAAATAATTATTGTTCGTATTTAATTAATTGATTGATTTAAAAGTTAAAAGCCATAGCCCTTCTTAATCTACATACTTGGAGACAAGGATGTCTAGATAAACTAAGGGGGCTATGACAACAGAGTAAAATAACTTGAAATATAGTATATTTATAGTATATAATAATAAGAGACAATTTTGTTTATTATTGTCATAGCGTGAACTAGAGGTTTTAGATATTATCCAGACTATGATTACAAGATGACTTGCAACAATAATTTTTTTGTTTGCCTATGAGTACGACAAAAAAATGATAGAAAGGACATTCTATATCTTATGATTGGTAAAAGATAATTTAATAAGGATAATTTCTTAATAATAATTTAATATATCCATAAAGAGAACGTACTGCTAGTAGTAATATTTTAGGAACAAAAAACAGATAACTTCTTTCCCATACCCCCTCTCTCGACGTATCTCTCCTATTAATAAATAACACATGTTGGATATGGGATAATGCAAAATCTTGACCCATGGATTAATCATCAACAAAATAGAAATTAAGAAGAATCTACTAAAGCTAGCAAATTCGAAAATCATTTGCTATCTATTAAAGATGAACGTAAAAAATGATTAGACCTAATTGCCATCCAACATATAATGAATGTCTCATCAAAAAATTATAGAAATGATAGATTGGACCTTGGAGAATTATAGAGCCAGAATTAAACAGATTCAACAGAATGAACAACAAGTAATAATAGATAATCTTATAGAAGAATTTGATAAAAAAGAGATAGAACTATAAACAAAAAGAAACAAGCTCTACAAACAGATGAAGTATATATGTATAGATTAGAGGAAATTACTTTAGATTATGTTCTTTTCATAATCTCTGAATTGACAGGCAAATTGGTTTAAAATAGAAAATAGTTAATTATTAGAAATCATCAGTTAATATCTATTAATCATCAGGATACAATATTCCAGCGTTGTTCTCGCCAACAGAATATCCTAATTTATAAGTTGCACAACTTAAATCATTATTAAGGGAGGGACTACAATAATCATGATAAATATATCCATCAATCCTGTCCTGTAAGCCATTCTCATAACATTGTCTATAAACATCTTTAAGTTTGAAGATTACCTGTTTCTACTTTCCAATCCATAATTTTTGTCCAGGTAATCAGCTATATTCTCAAATGAGGCACCAGAATCATTCAACTCTATCAGTAATTCTTTACTTATACCGGCCCGTCGCAATGCGACTAATGCAGCATATAATCTTCTTTCAGCATTAGTGATACATTTGCCATCCCACCCATAATAAGACATGATGAGACCCATAACACATCTTCCACCAAGTCCGTCGGTATATCGCTTTCTAATCTGCGTAAAATGCTTTCCATACATCCGTATTATTTGAGAAATGGATGCTTCTTGTTTTGACTCTTCATTAATAATACTAAAATTGGGAACTGGGACTTGTTGCTCTATGTTCTTTGTTAATTCATTTTTATATCTATTTAGAACTTCAGAAACAGATGATTCTTGATTTAATAGTTGTTGTTGCTTAGCCATATATTGTCAAATAAACTATCACAAACAAACTATTTAGAAGCTACGTGTAATGGGTTTCTACCGAAAGGATGTTTGGTCGCCTTTTGGACGTTGTGGAGGAAACTATATTCGGTGGAATGGTGCAGAAATTTCAATACAATCTTACCTTTTATTTTTATTTAAAAATAATAAAGCCATAACTATCCTAAGACGGGATGAAAATGGCTATGATGGCAAACGAATCAATTCTGATATAAAATGTGTTTTTTTGAAAGTATTGATTTAATCAATTTTTTATAGAATTAGTTACTAATAGAGATAAACAATATTTTTATAGAAATGCCTGCTAATTAAAAACTATTCTTTTCATGTAGTTTTATTATAAATATATAGAAGCTTAAACTAAAGATACATTCTTAAACTATTTTAACTTTCCAAGACCCATTCCAGTACATCTATAAGTAGGTCATACTCTTGTGCCTCATCACATTTATCCAAAGGTATTTGACAGTTCTTGGAATGCTGGAACCTAATTTTTTGTAGTTCTTCAATTTTGTTTCGAATTTCTTGTTCGCTTCTCAATACTTATCATCATCCAACCTGTATGTCTCTAAACCATTGTTTGCAAGAGCCATTCCAAGTATATATTCATGTATTCCATATTTTGAACTTACGATTTTGGTTCATAACCTTTCTTTATAATATCATCATCAATAGAATGGTCTAGACCAACTGCATGAGCAATGTCAGGTTTTAAGATATCAGTTTTGAACCACTTGCAGTAGAAGATAATTCCATTTTCAAAT
>DAIPKY010000145.1:0-3913 GCA_036769505.1 Nitrososphaeraceae archaeon | reverse complement strand
ATATCTAAGTTATTATAGGAGTTTATTTGTTAGCTTATTAGTATATTCAAATTACTAGTTTTGGAAGATATCTACTAAAGAGATCTGATCCTTTCAGATATTACAAGAAATGCTTAAAATATAATTAGCATAGCTTTCTTCTAGCTTTTATGAAAATCAAACCTTTTTCAAATGCATGATAGTATCAAGAATTTGGCTTAAGTATTAACATATCTATAAATTAATATATCCATTTGAGTACCCAAGTACACACAATAGTACTCTAGTTGATATATTATGGCCATAAAAAAAGTTGCAAATGAACTAAGAGATATCAATGACAAAAGTCGCAAAGAGGACATCAGCAATTTTTTAAGCAATAATCCAGGTTGTAGTAAGGAAGAATTGGTAAGAGGAGTGAAACACACAGTTTCCAAAAAAACTGTCATAAAAATATTAAAAGAATTAGAAAAGGAAGAACAAATTAAAATAGAAAAGGAAACACCTAATTCGCGAGCATATAAATTATTTTTATGTAGTGAAAATATACTAATCATTCTTGATAAACAAATAGGAGATTTTAAGGAAGAATTTACGAAATTACTTCAGAAGATAGAAGCCGTCATTCCAGATTTGACTTCATTACCATTAACGAATAAAAAGAATACAGATAAGAATTTGGTAATGATTTTGTTTTATGAACAATTGCCTCTCTTTATATTAAAATATTTAATGCAATGTTTATTGCTCAAATCCATTGTTGTATGGCCTAAATTTATCCAAAAAGAGCAAGTAAGAAACAAATTAAATTCTCTAGCATTTTCTGAAATATCGAAGATTATTTCTGACTATTCAAATTATTATAATAACAAGTTAGCAAAAAGTAATATTCACCAAGTAAATTATAACCCAAATATTTCTGATGAATTAATTAAATTAGAAAATAATATTTTATATTTTGCATTCTTCTTGCTTATATGTAAGAAAAAAGGAATAGCTAAAGAATTTGAGAATATAGTAGATCAGATTTGGTTACTAAATTCAGATGTTCAAATGTATCTTCATCCTGAAGCAATACGATATAATTTAAGTTATGAATATGGAAAAGATGACTGGAGGAAATATTTGAAATTATATAAGCAATATATAATAAGAATAGAAGAAATAGAAAATGATAAAAAACATAAACTTAGTAATTTTATTGGTAACCTAAACATTCGAGATTTTTTCTAGCAAACTTTTAGGTTTTATATTTGATAATTTTGAGTTGTGTTGGATCATTCCCTGATCTAGTCTTTATATGACCAGCTCCTTGATTTGAATGCATTGACCATCTTACCTTTTTCCTTAAAGCATATTCTGGTAGCCAATTTAAATTTGAATTTGATGTAATAGCATTACGTCTCATATGATAGGGATTGAATGTTTATATTTACAATAAATTCAAGATTCTTTCTTATAAAATCATCATTCTCAATTATCTGAACCCAACGTACATAACGTGGCTCATAGGTTAAAGAATTGTTAACAATACTAATCTAAATAAAAATCAAATTTTAATAATTTATATAAGTTAAAGCCATAACCCACTACTATTGAGGAGCGAAGCAATAATAGAAGGTTATGGTGGCGATGGATCTTATAGTTGCTATAAGATTGTATTTCGATCAATATTATAATATTTAATAATTTGAGACAATTTTGTTATCTAATTGCTTCACGATATATAGCATTTAATAGGATTGCACACTTTTGACAAAAGTCTTTAAAATCATTATAAACTGTTTCCTGTGACTGTTGGTTTATAATTTCGAGTGAAACGGTATAAAAAATACGGGATCTAATGCCATTGTGTTCCTCCAGGTTCAACATTACTCGTGGTATTTGTTTGTTGTGTACTATGTATGTTTTTACCATTTTCATCCTGTACTAACCATCCTGTCTCTTTTAGAAATTCTATTATTGACAGAATAAATTTTTTATTACGATTATCATTATTTATTATATAGATTCTACCAAGATTTTGAGTATCGTCACTTAATGTATTAATGGCTAGTTCTAGTTCTTTTAATCTTTCGGAATATTGAACCTGAGTAGAGAATGTTGGCATATCTATTTATCTTTTCCAATATTCCCATAACTTACAATAGTTAATCATTATAAAGAAAATGATATACAACTAATACATTTAAACCATTATAAGTGATTAATAGTCGAAGATATGTGTATGACTAACTTCAATATTATTATTGATTGTAAGACTGTTGAAACATCCCAGATTATATTATTGAGACTACTAATGTTGTCATATATCCTATAAAGGATACTTGGATTATCGTACCACTGGTTCTTTAGTTAAAATATCAAAAGAATTCACCAATTTTAGATATCCCATTTAATAATACATCTCCTAGATTAAATCAGGTTGAAAAAACATTAATTACATTACATATTTGTTAATGGTACTAAATATTCTATACTTTATCTTAAAGAAAGATGAAACAAATTAAGAAAGTGTTGACGTCATTCAGTATTATAATATTGTTTGTCACATTTTCGTTCAATTTTTGTTGTCATTATGGGGATAATTTTCCTCTCCCAAAATATTCCTAACAATCTTTAGCAATTGTGCTACTAGAATAGGTTTTTTTATAAACTTAAAGTTAGAAGTATTACATTCTATCGCATCATAAGCTGAGATTAAAATCACCTCAAGTTCAGGATTAAGTTGTTTTAGTCTGGTACATAACTCATGACCGTTAAGATTAGGCATACGAAAATCAGAAAGTATCAATCCGTATTCTTGGATTTTTTTCTCTAAAGTGTTTAATGCGTGGATTGAATCGATAAAGGTACAAACTTTGAAACCGTTATTTTCCAACATTTCCTGAAATAGTTCTACCAAATCTACTTCATCATCAATGATGGCTATAGCTTTGGCTTCCATTCCACTATTACTAAAAGGGATATAAAAATTATTTAAACTTTATTTTGATGTTTTTCATGATCTTTATAATAATATAATAATTTCTTAATCAACTAATTCCAAAATATAAGATATTGAATTATAGAATAATAAGTATATTGTATATTACACTATTAATAGATAATGAACTATAAATTTTATTAAAGTTAGACACTAGGAATACTTTGTTTGACTATATCAATTAGTTTACTCATTAATAGTGGTTTAAAATAAACTGGTAGATTCAATGGATTATTCACTATACCATTAGCTGCTGTTATAAGAATTATTGTGATTGTGGTGTTTACTTCGGTTGCTATTTTTCTTGCAAAATCACATCCATTAATTGGATTCATTTTATAATCACAAAGAATTAAATCAAATTCTTCCTGATTTTCTTTAATATATTGAAATGCTAAAAGTGGATTAGTAAAACCTGCCACATCATATCCATTTGTTGTTAGTATATCCTTAAATAATTCTACAGTATCATGCTCATCATCGACTATCGCTATCGAATGACTCACTATTAAAATATCATCTTCAAAAATATATTGACAACATCTTATATATAGACTAACTCCTTTTATAAAGGAAGTAAAATATGATACAATTTTTCAAGGCAATATGAAATAATACATTAGTAAATGAATAACTATTGATGTATAATTTTAAAAAATTATCATTGTAGTCAAACAAATAATTGTCTTATTATCTCTGTTCTTTGATCATTTATGAAAGGTATTTTATATACTACCTTAAATGAACATCAAATATAAACTTTAATCTCATAAAATATTATAAATTTGATGTAAAAAATAATATGTCTTGTATAATATTTTTTCTTTTCTAAACTTTACAGGAGTTACTTATTGTTCTATTTTATTTTGTTTATTATTATTGTTATAATTCTTTTCTTATGCCATTTATCTTCTTATAGTTCATATTATTATTATCTTTCCAGTATTT
>DAIPKY010000144.1:0-3930 GCA_036769505.1 Nitrososphaeraceae archaeon | reverse complement strand
TTTTTAGAGAATTAGTTTGTTGTTGTTGTTGTTGTTGTTGTTGTTGTTGTTGTTGGTTACTAGAATAAATATAATTAAAATTAAATTGAATTAAACTAATAATTAAGAAAAATACAAGTAGAAAAGATAAATATTTTATAAATTTCTGCAATAAATGAACTATAAATTAACTCTTATATTTTTTCTTTGTTACTATTTCTCTATTTGTATATTTATTTTAATAAATAAAGACGGAAGAGTATTATAGGTTACCATAATAATAGGGTATGATATTTGATGTCATCAGCTGAAGTTTATTCAACTACATATCTAAAATATAAAACTCTGGAAGACATGCTTAAAGTGATTTTATTTGCTTCTCAGTCACCAATAGGAATGGTGCCCATGCTTTATCACATTAATTTTAAGGATAAAGAAGTATTATTTATAGAAACAGGTGCTGTCAATACAGTTATTCATTATATGGTTTTGACTGAAAAGCCTGCAAAAAAATTTATTGAATTAAAACAGCTGACTGGAAAATTCGAGTTTGTAAATGGAATAGGTAATGATACACAGGCTATTTATATTCCAATTTTAGAATTGGAACAATCATCATTTAATTTTCCAGTTTAATTAATAATAATAATAATAATAATAATTATTTAATTTATTTATTTTTTTGGTTATTATCTAATTAGCAGTTGTGATCTCCTATCTCAAGTTCAATTTCTTACCTAATGTTTAAAAGCAAATATTGTATTATAATAATATGGAATTAAAACTTTTGTACAGTATTTATGTTGGAATAAAAATATCAATCTATAAATTGATAAAAGGACGACGGAAAAAAAAATTTTCAAAAGAACTGAATAACAATTAAATTTTTATACTATGATTATTTTTAATTTGAATTGATTCTAACTTTATTCTATATAACAATATATTTTATACTATATCGTTTTATAACATTACGATAAACGTATTTTTATGATATTAGATATTTTAATTGAATCATCTAAGAATGTGTATAGCGAAATTAAGGATTTATTAGGAACACGTGAAGGCGCTAGTAAAATAAGTCTGGGTGCAGGGGGAGACATTTCTAGAAAAATTGATATTGTCGCAGAAACTGCAGTGTTGAATACAATTAAATCCAATAATATTTCTCCAGTGATAATTGGAGAAGAATGTGGAATAGTTAATCTAAATAAATCTTTTTCTTCGTCATCATCCTCATCCTCATCATTATCGTCTTCTTCTTCTTCTAACAATAATGATAACGGTTTTGTAATAATGGATGCAGTTGATGGCACTGCTAATGCAATTCGTGGTATTCCTTTTTCTTGTTGCTCTTTAGCTTTCGCTAATGAATTTAAACTAAGTTCTGTTACTGATGCAGTGGTACTAGATTTGTTCACAGGAGATATTTATTCAGCTTCAAAACAGAAAGGTTCTTTTTTTAATAATAAAAAAATTAGTGTTAGAAATGAAAAAGATTTCAGCTCTATTACATCTCTTGAAGATCTTAAATCTATTGATGTATTAATAGGTACAAATGTATCCGGAGTACCTTCCCATGTTTTAGGTGAAATTTCAAAAGTTATTTCTTTTTCTTCTCATATACGGCATTTTGGCGCAAATGCTCTCGAACTGTGTTATTTTGCTAGAGGATTTATGGATGCTTACATAGATATCAGGGGAAAGATTCGATCTACTGACATGGCAGCAGCTTATTTAATAGCAAAAGAAGCCGGTGGTATATTGTATTCTAGTAATGGTCAAGAATTAGACTCTGAATTAGGATTAAAAAATAAGCTATCATTCTATGCAGTGAGTAACAAAAGACTTTTTGATTTGATAAAAAGTTCTGTATGAGATTATTTGGATAAAATATAATATTCTTTTGATTCTGTTCATCTATCTAATACCCTAAAAAGAATAATAAATGATTTATAGAATAAAATATGCTGATTTTTGTTATTATTTTAGAAATTATATGCATAATGAAATAAGATTACAAATGATTATACATATTATTGATAATTAAGTAATTCGAATTTAATAGTTAGAAATTAAGTTGTTTCAAATAATAATTAATTAATACAATTTTGAAAATAATCTTTTATTTATTAGAAAATTATAATAAATTCATCAAATTATATTTTTTTCTTGATTATTATACCTATCATAATTATTATTAGTAAGGTGAGTAATGCTAAGTACTATGGTTTCAGAAATAGTATCATAAAACTTAGCTACCATCTCTGAAATTATTTGATCAGACGAGTGTACATTATTATTGTTGTTGTTAATTAGAATTTTTTTTTCTGGATCTTCTTTAATTATTTTTATTATTGTCATAATAGATGCTCTAATATAAGGCTCTTTTTGCTTTAGCAATTCAGTAATATATTCTTTTGTTCTATTCCGTGCGAAACTTAATCCTTCTTGCAGTTCTAAGTTTTTACTTATTAATAATTTATTTTCTGAGTTATAATAGTTTCTCTGATTTCGGAGATCTTGTAATTCAGGTAATATAATATTATATTCTTCTTTGATTTTTGGAAGGTTAGTACTTATTTTAATTGCTTCAATTAATTTTTTTTCATCTATTCTATTATCGTTTGTAGTATAGGATTTTGAAAAATTTCTAATTGTTTGTCTATCAAATTGTTGTAATACTTCTACTACATGATGACAGCCTTTAAGCTCCAGATAATCCATATAGAATTTTTTTGCTTCCTGTGCCACAATACCTAATGTTGTGGCAACATATAGGGGATCCTTTCGTTTTGAATACAATTTATATGCTTTTGATGTAAGAGATCTCTGTAGTTTCGTTTCTTCTTCTTTCTCTTTTTTTGCTTTTGCTTTTTTAGCTATAAAACTTATCTCTCTTGAAGAGATATGAAATAGAGCTTGGATTTCTCGATAATTTTTATTCTGCTCTAGACATTCTAAAACACGTTTTTCCCTTTCTTTGATTGATAAAGTCATTAATCAATTATCTTGTTTAAAAAAAGATGTTTTTAAAACTTTTGGTATCTCTGCTACTGCTTTCATGAACTTTCATTGCTTTCATGAACTTTCATTGCTTTCATGAACTTTCTTTCAAAATCACTTGTGCTTGATTTATGGAGGTACAGTGTACTCTATTTTTATGATATATTTCATTGAAAAACTTCGTACTACTATAAGGATTATTAACCTAAATAAAATTAATTTTGAATTAGGTTGCTAATAATAAATCTTATTATATAATCTAAATGGCCTTTTATGAGGTCCATTCTATTGAAAAGAAAGATATTTTAATTGCTTTTATAAAACAACTTTAATGCGCCCGGGTAGTATAGAGATGCACTATAAGAATTATTAAATTTCGCATCGTATATTCCGGTTCAGTATGGGGGACTGTCACTCCTCCGACCCGGGTTCGAATCCCGGCCCGGGCGCTCTATCCTCGCTTCGTATCCCTACCTCCACAAATATCGATGACATAATACGAATCAATCCTAAAACAGGTACAAGTTCAATACTACAACAACAACAAAAAGAAAATAATAATTACTATAGCGATAACTATAAAGTTGCCAAATTATTTGAAGACTATCAGATGCGAAATCTTTATAACAGAAAAAAGAAATTAGACTATTGGACTGAAAGAATACATAAAGATTTAGACGAACATGATAAAAAAGATGTATTAAAATTCCTTGAAATAATGCAAGAAAAAGATCAAAGCATTTTGACTATTACTCGGTGTATAGTATAGTTATTCAAATAAGGAAACAAATTGATAAATCTCTCTTTAAAGTTACAAAAGAAGACATAAAGGTAATTTTCCAAGATGTTTTATGAGCATCATTATCGGTGGTTGGATCTATAAAATGGATATGACTATTTCAGAATCCAGATGTAATCTGTCTCGTTGCCAAGAACATTCTTAGA
>DAIPKY010000143.1:0-3998 GCA_036769505.1 Nitrososphaeraceae archaeon | reverse complement strand
ATGGAGGAGGTGGGATTCGAACCCACGAACCCCTGAGGGACGGGATTTATCATTAATCTTTATTGTTATCTTGAGTCCTGCGCGTTTGACCAGGCTTCGCGACTCCTCCACTCAAAATAATACTATACTAAGATATTAGAATTATCATATTTAATTATATAATTTATAATCACTAGTTATAGTACGAATTATTTCCATCTGAATTCCGAACAAAGAGATTATATAAAATTCAACTGGTTATTTGGGCATAGTAATTGTCATTATTTATAATCTTCTTCTTTTGAATAGAGACCATTTAAGAAATAACTTTTGTGATTTTAGATGTAGTATATTTGTCATATTACTTTAGCTTAATAAAAGGATATTTGAAATAACTAATAAATAATAAGTAGATTTAATTTCTTTACATTGGGCAATAATTTATAGCAGCAGCAGTTTATCCTCTGTCTAAAATTACAATACACTTAAAATCATTGAAATTACTTTCTCTTAAAATAGTAAATTACAAGAATAATATCACTTTTACAATCTAAACTTTACTTATCAGATCTACAAATCTATAAAATAAATATATAAAATAAATCTTTTAATTTACAAATATATTTGTGTTTATAAAAATTATTATATTGTACTTTGATTAATTTCCAATAATTTAATAAACATATCGATACTTGCAATAATATTGTCATTGTCATACAATAAAAATGATAAAAAATCCATATTACAAGAAGACTTTGCTAAAGAGATAAAAAATGGATTGGGAAGAAAAAAGAAAAGATTAAATCCAAAATTTTTTTATGACAAAATAGGTTCAGAGCTTTTTGAACAAATTTGTGTACAACCTGAATATTATTTAACTATAACCGAATATAAAATTATAATAGATAATATTAATTCTTTATTAAAATATTATGATAACAAAGATATTTGCATTATAGAATTAGGAAGTGGAAGTTCAAAGAAGACAAAAATTTTATTAAATTACTTTTTAAAAAAACAAGATGGAAATCTCCATTACTTTCCCATTGACATTTCTCAGGAAATGTTATATAAAAGCTCTTTAAAATTGCAAAGTGATTTACCGAAAATTATTAATCATCCTATAGTATCGGATTATTTTGAAGGAATAGCAACAGTAACAAAATTTATTGGTTCTCAGAATAATATACCTAATAAAAAATTAATACTATTCTTAGGATCAAGTTTAGGAAATTTTGAACCAAAAGGAGCAATAACATTTTTAAGATCACTAAGAGAAAATATCAAGAAAGAGGACTCATTATTAATTGGGTTTGATTTACAAAAGAAAAAAAATATTCTCGAGGCTGCATATAATGATGTAGAAGGAATTACTGCAAAATTTAATTTGAATATTTTGGAGAGAATAAATAAAGAATTAAATGGAGAATTTGATTTAGAGAATTTTGAACATTTAGCATATTATAATCAAGTCAAAAATAGAATTGAAATGCATTTACTTTCAAAAATGAAACAAAAAGTAAAAATTAATAAACTAAATCAAGGTTTTGTTTTTGAAAAAGGGGAAACAATTCTTACAGAAAATTCTTACAAATATACATTAAAATCAATAGAACAATTAGCTAATAAAAGTAATTTAAGAGTAGAAAGAAATTTTGTGGATAAAAATGAATGGTTTAATCTAGCATTGTTAACCCCAGTTTAAAATAAGACTACTTTGCACATCGAAATCCTGAAAATTGTATTCGTTCATGGGGCTTAAAGTAGTTTCTATAACTGTTTCTTATCTGGCGTCTAGGTGTAGCAAAAGACCCACCTCTTAAAACTTTTTGATTTATTGCCCATTTATCGGTATATTCAGAGAATCTAGACTTAAAACCAGGATATAATGAATATTCAGAGCTAGTCCATTCCCAAACATCACCTATCATTTGATAACAGCCATAAAAACTCTTTCCTTTTTCATAGGAACCACACAAAGAAGGTCTCCAAAGAAAAGATTCTAACAAGTTAGCATGTTCCAGACTTGGTAGAATTTCCTTTCCCCATGGATATCTGGTTTTTCTTTTTAAATCTTCATTCCAACTAGCGGCTTTTTCCCATTCTGCTTCTGTAGGTAATCTTTTCTTTGCCCATCTTGCATATGCATCAGCTTCATAATAACTAACGTTAATTACTGGTTCATCTGGATTAATGGCGGACGTTCCAAAGAAATCTTTTTTCATCCAAACATCATCTTTTTTAAACCAATAGAGAGGAGAATTCCATTTAAATTCTTGAACAATATCCCAGCCATCTGCGAGCCAGTATTCATATCTTTCGTACCCCTCTTCTTCTATAAATTTTATAAAGTCACCGTTAGATACAGGAGTTGAGTCAATTTCATAAGAATAAAGATATACCTTATGTTCTGGTAATTCATTATCGTATGAGAAACCATCTCCATAAAATCCTATATCAAAAATTCCTCCGGGTATTTTTACCATCTCTGTAGTATGTCTTTTATTTTGGGGTATTTTACCAAAATTATCATTTATTTTAAACGGACGATAATTATCATCAGGATCAGGAAATCTTTCAAAATAATTTTGAAAATCATATATCATTAATTCTTGATGTTGCATTTCATGTTGATTTGCAAGTTGTAAATCATATTGAAATTCTTTAGGTAAAGAATTAAATGATTCAATTTTTTCTAGAAATAACAAGACTTTTTTGTCTAAATATTTTCTGTACTTGATACTCTCGGAAACAGTAGGCCTTGGAAATTTACCTCTGTCATTTTTAGGCAAAATTTTCTCAAACTTCTGATAGTACGAATTTAAATATTCTAGATTAATTTTTTCTAGATTTAATTCTTCGCCATACTTTAATAGTATTTTGTGAAAAAACCATGTTACATGTGCTATGTGCCAATTTGGAGGACTACCAAAAGGATCTGATTGAATAACTGCATCTTCAATACTAAGTGTTTTAAAAAGATCATCGGTTAGCTTTCTGACTTCGGTAAATTCCGAAATGAGATCTTCTACTACTTTATTTATTACCTTAGTCATAGGTTTTATAATACTATGGGATGCAATAAATTTTGCTTTTCTTTACTGATACTTATTGCACATAATAGATATAATAGCAAGTTAATGATTGTTATTTAGGTGGGAGTTCAACGAGTAAATTTTTTTCTTCTAATAATGAAAATATAATCAAGAATTTAGTTAAAAATTCTTTTAAGAGTATAGATGAAGGAATATACAATATTCCCAATATTGATTATTCTCATGAAGCTCTCAACTTAAAGAAAAATATTTTAGATATAAAGGCAAAAAACAAAATTCCACTTATCACTGAAATAAAGTTTTCTTCCCCTTCAAAAGGGGTAATTATGAATAGAGAGGACGCAGACTTGTTAAGCATATCAAGAGACATGATAAAAGGAGGTGCTGTTGGTCTTTCAGTGCTAACCCAGAAATATTTGTTTAATGGATCTTTAACCAACTTTATTGTAATTAGACAGGATACATCCATTCCAATGTTAATGAAAGATATTATTGTAAGTGAAATACAATTAGATTGCGCTAAAAAAATTGGAGCAGATTATATTTTATTAATTATGAGTATTTTTGATAAAAATCTCGCGGAAGGTGATTTAGATAGATTTGTTAAATATGCACATAAAAATGGCTTAAATGTTTTATTTGAAGTTCACCATGAACAGGAATTTAACGAAATTTTAAAATTTAATTTGGGAAAAGAAGATTTAATAGGAATTAATAATCGTAATCTAGATAATTTAAAAATTGATTTACAAATAACAGAAAACCTATTAAAGAAATTTAATAAAGGAAAAAATGTGATTATTAGTGAAAGTGGCATAAATGATTCTAGTCAAATAAAACAATTGAAAAATGCTGGAGCTGACGCTTTCTTAATTGGAACCAGTATTATGGAAAAGAATGAACAAATTATCAGAAAGATAAAAGGATTAGTTAACCCTATTTCATAATAAAATAATTAAATAG
>DAIPKY010000142.1:0-4010 GCA_036769505.1 Nitrososphaeraceae archaeon | reverse complement strand
CCAAAAGGATTATGCCATTCTAATTTAGCAAAAAGTTTTATGCTATCTGTTGAAAAAGAGGACAATTCTATTAGAGGCGTATTTCCTATTTTTTCTATTACTTGATTTCTTGTTATTGTTTGAGTCATTTTATTTTGCCTTTTTTATTACAAATTCTAAATCTGATTGCTTTTTATTTATAGATATTAACTCATGTCCATTTCGGTTTACCCATCTAGAAATATCTTCTTCTGATTGTGGATCATCAGCAACAACCTTTAATCTTTCACCTATAGTCATTTTTTCCATTTCTATCTTTGTTCTAAAAACAGGTTCAGGACAGTAAAGTCCTCTTACATCAACAACTTTTTTAAAATTATTAATATTATTATTATTAGTATTGTCCACTATGTTCCAATATAAAAAGAAGCTCTGGCAATATAAAATGGTTATGACCTTCTTATATAGTTAATTCATCGGAAAATATCTTTATTCTCTTTTCTTATGATTTTTGTAATTGAACTGTTACTTTTAGAGTAACTAACATTTCTAACTATTGCTATTGGTATACCTTCTGTCTTGCCCATGACTAACTCTGCTGCTCCTGCTATTTCATCAACAATAGCTATTTCTGTAACTTTCATAATCTTACCAAACATATCTGGTTTTCCTTTATAATTTTTTAAAGCATTAATCCCTGCAATACCTATTGCAATATTCGTCTGTCCCATTCTAAATGGACGACCGAATGTATCGGTTATTAATACAGCGACTTTTTTTTTTGTTTTTTCATATATTTCTTTTCTTATTGTCTGAGCAGATTTATCAGGGTCCATTGGAAGTAGAAGTACCAAATTTTTACTTTTGCCTACGTTACTTTGATCTATACCGGAATTTGCACAAATAAAACCATGTCTTGTTTCTGTAATGATAGTATTATTAAATACTCGAACAATTTTTCTAGATTCCTGAAGTATTAATTCTACAATTCGAGGGTCCTTATTGATTTTTTTGCCTAATTCTATCGACCTAGAGGAAGGAAGAATGTTCTTTAGATAGACAGAGCGTCCTTCATTTTTTGAAATAATTTTTTGAGCTATGACTATTATATCTCTATTTTTTATAATTTGATTATTATTTTTTATTGATTCTAAAAGAGTCTTTAATAATTTTACTTTTGGATTTATATTTATAGTAATGTTTATTGGAATTATTTCGATTTTTTTAAGCATTAGAGTTTATTTTTTTTAGATTAGTATTTAAAATCCATTTACCAAATCTTTTTTCCAATAAATGCTTTAGTAGTGATAAGTTCCTTAATTCTACTACATCGTCTGCTTTATTTTTGACTAATTCTACAGGACAAAAACCGACAGTGTAACCTGCTATGTCAAATAGTTTTAGGTCATTAGCTCCATCAACAACTACCACAATCTCTTCTTTTTTCAGACCCCATTGTTTTATTATTGGTCTAACAACAACGGATTTATCTGAAGTTACTTTTAAGTCTAGATCATCTAATAATCCATTTTTAAAAATTAACACATTTGAAAAAATTAAATCCAATCCCAATTCTTTCTTCAATCTTTCTGTAATAAGTGTAAATCCACCCGAAACAGCAATCATTTTCCATCCCGCATCTTTTAGGGCTAAACAAAGATCTTTTGCTCCGGGCATAATTTCTAAATTTTCTGCTATTAGTTTGGCGTCATCAAATTTTATACCTTTTAAGGCATTGACTCTTTTTCTAAGACCTTTTTCCCAATCTATGTCTCCCCTAATGCCTTGTTTTGTAATATCCCAAATTTCTTTTTCTTTAGAAGGTCCCAAAACTTGAGCCAAAATGGGTAAATATTCTGCGTTAAGTAATACTCCTTCCACATCAAATATTATTAACATAGATCTTTGCTTAAGCGACTATTTAACCGTATATTAAGCTTGTCTGAAAAATAATGAGATACTTGAAACTATTGAAACCTTAATCTAACTAAAAAATACTTATTAAAATTTTTCAACTATATAATTAATAATACGTAATGTGACTTTTACTTAATCATACAATGGAAAATCCTCAAATGATTTTTTATTTGCTAATTATTTCTATTACCGCAGGAGTTTTTTCAACGTGGGTTTATCTTTTATTCTTTATGATCAAATCGCTTGCGCAATCACCAAGATTAGAGAGAATTAATAATTATAAAAACCAATTTCCAAGGGTGAGTATAATAGTTCCAGCTAGAAACGAGGAAACATATATTCGTAAATGTGTAGATAGCTTATTAAAACAAGACTATCCAGACTTTGAAATAATTTTAGTTAATGATGAATCCTCTGACAAAACTTTGGAGATTATGGAGCAATATAAAAAATCAAATTATAGGATCAAAGTCGTCAATGTTAATCACCCTGGTGACGATTGGATTGGGAAAAATTGGGCATGTTATCAAGGTTATCTACAATCAAATGGTAAATTATTGTTGTTTACCGATGCTGATTCTTACCATTCGGAAAATACAATGTACTTAGCTGTACAAAACATTAACCATTATAGCTTAGATGCAATAACAGTTATGCCTAGGTTACTATGCAATGATTTTTTTACGCACGTCACTCTTCCTCTATTAACTACTTTCCTGCATACCAAATTTTCCCCATTAAAGGTAAATGATGCAAAATCCAAGCTTGGATATTTCTTCGGAAGTTATTTTATTATTAAGAGGCAAACTTACGAAGAAGTTGGTTCTCATGCAGCCGTTAAACATGAAATTATTGAAGATGGCGCATTAGGAAAAAAGGTAAAAGAGGAGAATTTTAGAATAAAGATGGTTAGAGGTGAAAGTTATGTCCAAGCAATTTGGGCCCGAAACTCCTCTGAATTATTTAATGCGATAGATAGATTGGTTATAACTATCTTCAAAGAAAACAGGGTAAAATCAACTCTTTTGAGTATTGGATTATTCTTTTTATTGATATTCCCGTTTGTAATGTTTTTTATGTTATTAGTTTTACCTGTAATTGTTCCCAGTGGATTTTATTTTGTAGTCTTACTCTTTACAGGTATTACTTTGTTTATTTTAATATTAACAAATTTTATCCAGCTTAGTAGTACATTATTGTCAAACAGGATTTATTCTATAGGTGGTATAATAGGCGCAACAATTATAGTTTCGAGATTTTTCTTGAGATTACTAATATCAAATAGAAAAAGTATTGTAAAGTGGAGAGATAGACTTTACAAAATTCCATCAAATCAATCTGCCCCACTATGATAGTCGGCTAATGTGAAAAAGATTATTTTCCTTTTTTTCTGATACAAATTTATTTATAAAAATTTTATTTTCTATTTTGGATGCTAAAATGTATCTCTTATAAACATGTATTGATTTTTTGATACCAATCCTTTTAGTTGCTAACACTAAATCAGGATTAAATCCTTCTACAATATACAAGTCATTATTTCTATTTGTTAAATCTAGATTATTATATTGTTTATCTATGCAGAATGCTTGGGTAATTTTTCCCGGTCCATTTGTTAATCCTCTTATATCATTCAAATTTCGATTATCTTTCATATATTGTATTCCTTCTTTTGGTTCTACTCCTCTTATTAATACAGCACCTGCAATCTGATTTTTAGATTTTGCAGTGACATTGAAACAATAATGATTTCCATATGTAAAATAAATATAGGTTCTTCCTACTGCACCAAACATTCCAATATTTCTTTTGGTCATCCCTCTGTAGGCGTGACTTGCTTCATCCCTTTTGTAACCATAAGCCTCAGTTTCTACAATAATGCCGGATAACGTAATTTTCCTACTATTATTTCTTGTTATCTTTACCAATTTTTTTCCTATAAGTTTTTTGGCTACTAAATTTGTATCCTGTAAAAAAAATTCATAATTCAAAATTTTCGGATGCAATAAATTTATTGTTGTAAAGAAAATTATTAATAGATTAGGAATAAAGTAATGGGTGATTGATTTAAATAGTCTTGGGTAGTACTAATTTTGTTTGCAAAAAAATCTTGG
>DAIPKY010000007.1:0-33197 GCA_036769505.1 Nitrososphaeraceae archaeon | reverse complement strand
AGAAGAAGAAGGAGAAGATCAACAAGAATAAATAAATAAATAAATAAATAAATAATATAGACTATAAAGTAAATTATTATAGTTTTTTATTATTTATCAGATAACTTTTTTTTATTAAAAAACCATTTGCCTAATCTTATTATTGCTATACCGCAAGCGATAACAACAAGAATAATTACTAGAACTATTGGAGCGATCAATAAATTTAATGGATAGGGAGCATTTGAAATGTATATACATTTAGGTTCGTTATCACATAATTTTGTAATATGAAAGACAAGTAATACTGTTGCAAAGATGACTAAAAAAATTGTTCCAATTGATGCAATAATCGCACCTGCTTTAATCATCAATTCATAATTCATATTGTAATCGCATTATGTTAATCATTAATAGTTTATTATTATTATTATTATTATTATTTTTTGATATCTGTTTTTAATATAATTCCGAGTTTTATAATTAGAGCTTTGATATATCTATTGTTACAAACCTGTAGAAATCATTATATGTTACCTTAGAATATTTTTCATTATAATAAATAAATGGAAGATTTTTGTGTTCATGTTCATCCCATAAATCGTGAACTTGATCAAAATATTCCTTTTTGCTTTTTCCTTTAAGCCTTAAGATTTCATGTAATAAAATATGTGAAACTCTTGCACAATTATAATCTGCAAAAAATTTTGAACTTTGTTCTTTGGATTCTATATGTTCAGGTCTTTTCCATTGAATCATACCAAAGTTATTTGTAGCATATCCAGATACATTACAATCAGTCCAAAAGGGCTTGAAAAATGAGAGATAAAAATGATATACTGATTTCCCTCTGCTTTGATGATCTCTTAATAAATAAGCTAATGTCATTCGATCGAATAATCTTCCAGTGATTACAGGAAGAATGTCAGCATCAATACTAAAATTTAAAGCAAAATTTCTTTTTGTCCACCAATGAAAGAATTTAACCATGGAAGAGACATAATCCCAATCTTCTTCTTGTAGTTTTTTCCATTCTTCATTTTTTGCAACATATATGAAAAAAAGTTTATTTAAATTGGATTGCATAGCCGTATGAAAATTTATCCTAATTGTTATTAGTATAACTATAATGACAACTGCAATTGTAATATAGACTATTACAATGATGTATGCTATTATTTGGAAAAAGAGATGTGATACGATGTTTAATCACGTATTTCATCAATCTATAATAATTATAGCCAAATGATTCTCTACCACTACTAATAATATTGCAATTGATAGGTATCTTGAATTCATTCATATACATAATTTCTATTTAAAAATACAATAAAAAACCTATCGAATAATATCGTTAACCTAATAAATAATAACAAAGAATGAGAGGTTAATCAAGAATATATTAGACTATATAATATATTAATTGTTGGACGATATTGATTTAAAAATCAATAATTGGATTGTAAATACAGTTAATTCTTTAATAAAACCTAACAAGCTTGATAAAATTGCAGAATGTGCTTTAGAACTTTCAAAAATAATTTACTATAATGATATGAATGTAGAAAAATATTTAGATGAAATAAATCTAATGCAAAAGGAACTTAATATTAAAAGAGAAAGATCTAATATCAATTTTAATAGACCAACTCAAATAATAGAGTTAATAAATGAATACATGTTTAAAGAAAAAGAATTCAAAGCTAATATATATGACTACCAAAATCCGCTAAATAATTTTTTAAATGTTGTAATAGAAAAGAAAATAGGAATTCCTATAACATTATCAATAATATATATCACTCTTGCACAATCAATTAACTTTAAGTTGTATCCGGTTAATTTTCCACGACATTTTCTAGTTAAACATGTATTGGATGATGTTAATAATAATGAGATAATAATTGATCCATTTAATCAAGGCAGAATAATGGATGATTATGCTTTAAAAAACTTAATGGATAGTTTTTTCCCAAACCAAAATATTCCATTAACAAAAAAATTAGTTGAAAAAGCTAATTTATCCCAAATAATGATACGAATTCTAAATAATGTAAAAGATAGTTTTTTTGAAATTCAAGAATTTGATAAATTAAATATAGCAAATGAAATGATTTTTGCTATAGATCCTAAAAATACATATGCAATCAGGGATAAAGGAATAATATTACATGAAAAAGATCCAGAAAAATCCTTAGAATTCTTGAATAGATATTTAGAGCTGGAACCAGAAGCAAATGATGCTGATGTTGTTTTAAAGATTATTAAAACCATAAGAGAAAAAAATAATAGATAAAAGAGTATATAGTAGGAGGATGTTTTATATTAGACACATTATTATTTAGTTTATAAATGGTAAAAAAGAAAAAACCTATTTTAATATTGGAAAATCTTTTTGCAATTTTATAAATAAATTTTTAGCATTTTTTCTTGCATCTTCTTTAATTTCTTCGTTAAAGATAGTATTGCTAAGAGAATCTAATATAGTTTGTAGCTCTTGTTCATTTAGAGAAAGCTCATATTTATCTTTAGTCATATTTTTCATAATTCAATATAAAGTAATATAAAATATTCTATTCATTATGAAAAATTATTCTGAGATGTAATAAAAAATAAAATATTTATACCATTTATCAAGATGTGAAAAAATATTAATTATTATAAACAATTTATTAGATGAATTGGCACCACGGAAGAAAATCTTCTCTCTTTAGTTTATCGAGCTTTATATTTGCTTCTTGTAATAATATGTTACCATCTTCAGGATAATCATGTAGAACAACAATTCTTTCAATACCTACAGTTATGCACATTTTACTACATTCTAAGCAAGGTGCAAATGTACTATACAATGTTGTACCTTTTGTACTTGAACCGTTTGCAAATAATGCACATTGCATGATTGCATTAGCTTCTGCGTGAGTGCATAAACATCTCTCTAAATTTACTCCTGAATTTAATTTTCCATTAATTCTTTCTTGACATCTTTTGCACCCACCATCTATGCAATTAAGTATTCCAGGAGGAGTTCCATTATAACCTGTTGCTATCTGTCTATTATCTCTAACTATAACTGCTCCTATTTGTCTGGTAAGGCAATTAGATCTTAATTTTGCAATTTCAGCTTGAAGCATAAAATATTCATCCCATGTTGGCCGAACTTTGTTCCAATTTAACATATTTTTTTCTTGCATAAACTACTTTTAGATCTTAACTATAATAATATAAGCAAAATTTAACATTATAAATCTAAAAATTTTTATGTGAATTTTATAATTAAGATCATTAAATTAGGAGTAAGTAGTGATATTGCGTAGTTCTTTACAAAAAAATGATGAGAAAAGGGCAAGAACAATCTTTCTTGTTGTATTTTATTTTTGTGCTACAACAATGTTCCTAATTACTTTTTACTCTTTATACGTAAGCATAGAAGAATATTTAAGTACAGGAAAAGTAGTTATAGGTGAAGTTCTTGTTAATACAGAATTTCCTTTTCCAGGATTAGCAAAATTGATAACTTATTTAATGATAGTTACTGTTGTTGGTTGGTATTGTGTTACAAAATTAGGAGCAGATAAAGTAAATACAATCTCTGAATCATTAAAATCTATTTTTCAATTAATTGTTCTTGCTATAATGGTAATATCGTTATATGAATTTATTTATAATTTTGTTATATGGAATTCATTCATTACAGTAGATGCAATAAATGGAATAATAAGATTAGACGATATAAATGTGCCCTATCCTAATGCTAATACACCATGGAATCCAGTATTTGCTACAAAAATGTCTTTATCAGCTCTACTAATTTCTGCTCATGGATTTTATATCATCTCTAGACATAAGAGCCAAGAGAAAATAGTTTAATATGGGAAATAAAATTTTATTAGTTATTAATTAATTAATTAATTATAGTTTTCTATAATTTCTCCGATACATTTTGTAATATTAATCAAAAGATCAATTCTTGCAAATTCATTTGGCGAATGTATTCTAGAGTATACATATGTACTGCCTATTGAAACAGAAGGCGCTTTGAGAATCTTTTGAAAGGAGTGCATCGGTCCAGTCCCAGCTGATGAGACATTTAAAATTACATCTCCAAAAACTCTTTTTGCTGACTCTGTTATTATTTTAACAAATGGATCATTTGGAGAAGTTCTCGCTGCTGCTTCTCCATGAATGAAATTGATATTTATATTTTGGAAACCTAGGTCTTTAATATGTTGTTGAAGTTTAGCAAATTGTTTTTGTGGATCCATATCAGGAACAAGACGAAAGTCAAGTTTAACTTTTGCAAATGAGGGAATTATAGTTTTAGCACCCTGTTCTATGTATCCTGAAACAAAACCAGAAATATTACATGTAGGAGAACCACATAATGCTTTTTTAACATCAATTCCAGAAATATCGCCTAAAAATCTGGATATACCATATTCCTTTTTAAATTCATTTGCTTCAAACAATTCTAAATTAAGAATTTTTTCTTCTTCTTGATTAAAATTTCTTATATCATCATACCAATCTGAAATTAATATTCGTCCATTTTCATCTCTCATACTATTAAGTAATTTAATTAAGTTCCATGCTGGATTTTCCACAAGTACTGCTAAACTGGAATGAGTATCTTTATTTGGACCATAAGCAATCAATTCAACATATAGTAAACCTTTCATCCCTAAACTTATAATGGGAATATTTTTTTCGTTTATATATCCAAATTCCCATATAATTCCATCACAGGTAAACTTTTCTTTGTATTTGGCAAGATATTTTTCTATATGTGTACTTCCAATTTCTTCTTCTCCTTCTACTATAAATTTAATATTGCATGGAACGTCACCTGTTTCTCTTAGGAAATACTCTACTGCTTTTATTCGAGTGATTAATTCACCTTTATCATCCGATGAACCTCTTCCATAAATATAATTTCCAGCAATCTCACCACTAAAAGGAGGAACATCCCATTGATCTAAAGGATCTTCTGGTTGAACATCATAGTGATTATAAAATAAGATGGTTTTGCCATTTGGATTTTTTTGTGATTTTATTTCTCCATATACTACAGGAGGAGGGAGAGAAGAATCTGAAATATTTTTATCTTTAGGATCGAGATAAATAATTTCTGATTTAATCCCTATTCTATTCATAAGAGCAAAAACTGCCTCTGCACATTCAACAAGATTTTGATTTTTTGCAGAAATACTAGGAATGTTAATCAATGTCTTAAGATCAGAAACCATTGTATTAATCTCTGAATCAACAATTTTTTCTATCGAACTTACCAATATTTTAAATTTGTAAAAGAATAATTTAACTTTTCATAAAAAGTACATATTGCTAATGATATGATTGAATTATAAAATGTATTTCAATATAATCATAACAGGAATACATATAACCATGCATTTGTGAAACGATAATAATGACGTCTTCATCATTCTTATCTTTTGACTTGAAGAATATTTTCTTGAATCCACAATCGATTGCTGTAATCGGGGCTTCTGAAAAGCCCGGAGTGGGAAAGGCTATCTTTTCAAATATCATCAATGGTTATAAAGGAAAAATATACCCAATTACTCCATCTAATCCCACTGTATTTGGAATCAATGCTTTTAAAAGTGTTATAGATGTATCAGAAGATATTGACTTGGCAGTAATAGCCACTCCAAACAAGATTGTTCCTCAAGTAATGGAAGAAATAGGAAAAAAGAAAATCAAAGGAGTAATAATAGTTTCAGCAGGATTTAAAGAGGTTGATGAATCTGGAGCTCGACTTGAGAAGCAAATTGGAGATATTGGTAAACAATACGGAACAAGAATAATTGGTCCAAATTGTTTAGGAATAATGAGCTTATCTCAAAGCAGCATGATGAATGCTACATTTTTAAAAATTACACCAGAAGTTGGAGGAATAGCTCTAGTATCACAAAGTGGTGCTATATGCGCTGCTACTGTTGAAGATGCTATAGCTCAAGGAATAGGCTTTTCAAAAGTAATTAGTATGGGAAATAAAGTAGATATGGATGAAAATGATATATTAGAACTACTTTCAGAAGATGATGATACAAAAGTAATTGTTATGTATCTAGAGGATATTCATGATGGAAAAAGATTTATGCAAATAGCTAAAAGAATAACTAAAGAAAAAAAGAAACCTATTCTTGTATTAAAATCAGGTAGAACACCTGAAGGAGCAAAAGCCGCTATGTCACATACCGGTGCTTTAATGGGATCTGATGAAACATACGATGCTTTATTTAAACAATCAGGAGTTATAAGAGTAGACACCATGCAAGAATTATTTGAAACGTCTACAGCTTTTGCGAAACAACCAATACCTCCTTTAAATGGTGGAGTAGTCATAGTATCAAATGCAGGGGGACCAGCCATAATTTCTACTGATGCTTGTTCAAAATATGGATTAAAAATGGCAGATATTTCTCAATCAGAATCGAAAATAGCCAAAGTCATACCTCCTCATGGTTCATCTAGAAACCCTGTTGATATAGTAGGAGATGCAGATTTTAATCGATTTGAAAAAGTGCTAAATGAAGTATTATCTAATGATAATGTTAGCGCAGTAGTTACTATGTGTACACCTTCTGCAACATTAGATTATAATGAATTAGCAAAAACAATAATAAAAACATCCAAAGATTCTGGAAAAACAATGTTGGCGGCATTAATGGGATTAGCAGAAGGAATAGAAAATAAACAAATCCTATCAGATGGAGGAATTCCTCATTTTATGTATGCAGAACCAGCAATAAGAACTTTAGAAGCAATGTATAGACACCGTAGATGGATTGAAAAAGAAGATACTCCCCCAAAAAAGTTTGAAGTAGATAAGACAAAAGCACGAGATGTTTTAGAGAATGTGATAAAATCTAACAGAATGAATTTACTTGAAGAAGAAGGTTATGAAATATTAAAAGCATATGGATTTTCAACTCCAAAAAAATTTCTGACTACAAATGAAGAAGAGGCGGCAAGAGCTGCCCAAGAAATAGGCTATCCCGTAGTTATGAAAATTGTTTCTCCACAGATCATTCATAAATCTGATGCTGGAGGTGTTAAGATTGGAATTAACAATCAACAAGAAGCTATAAACGCATATAATGAAATATTATTAAATGTAAAAAAATACAAATCAGACGCAGAGATCAAAGGAGTTTTAGTTCAAGAAATGATAGGTTCCTCAAAAGAGACAATTTTAGGTGCAAAAAGAGATCCATTATTTGGGCCGTTAATAATGTTTGGTTTGGGTGGAATATATGTAGAAGTTCTAAAAGATGTAATATTTAGAATAGCTCCAATAGATGAACAACAAGCAAAAGAAATGGTAGAATCTATAAAAACCATTAAGCTATTAAAAGGAGCAAGAGGAGAAAAGGAATCAGATATAGATGGAATAGTAGAAAGTATTCAACGACTATCACAATTAGTTACTGATTTTCCAGAAATTGAAGAATTTGATATGAATCCCTTACTTGTATTAGAAAAAGGTAATGGTGTAAGAGCAGTAGATGTTCGAATAGGCTTAAAAAGCCAGAAAGATAAAACGATATAATAAAGTTGAAATAAATAAAAATAAATATTATTCTAGTTTTTTACCACATTGTTCACAATAAAGTGCATCTGATTCATTATGGTATTGACATGTAATACATATTTTTTTATCTATAGGAGAAGTATTAGATGATGATTGTATTTTCTTTTGTTCCCTACTTATTAAAACAATATCTCCAATTTTAGAAATATTAGACCAAGTAATTTCATTATATAATTCATCGCCATTAGTTTCAGATATCTTATCGTGATTATCAATTTTTAATGTAATTTGTATTGTACCATTAAGCGATTTTCTAAGTCCTATTTCTTGAACATTTCCTACTAGCATAGCTTCATGATCATAAACTGGCATTCCAATAATTGACTGAATAGGAAAGTATTTTCCTTTAGCGATAGTTATATTACTAGATTTTGTATATATACTCTCAGATTGTATTGAATCAGAAGTATTTTCTTCATAAGTATTAGAGGTTAGTGTAGATTTTTCAGATTCGCTTTTATTTTTAGGTGATGAATCAGAAATATCATTTACAGATTTAGTAACATCCGATGATTTTGTTGATTGAGCAAAAGAATTAGTTTTACTAGGAGAAGGGGTTTCATTATTAAATTTACGATATTGAGAAAGAACTGCATTACAAACTGTGCATTTGTATTCACCTTTTTCAATTAAAACAACTCCTTCACCCACATCTTCATTCGGATTTTCATACTTTAAATCTGGAGAGGTTGGATAATCTTTCTCACATTTATTGCAATAATATTTTAAAATTCTATCTTTTGATAATCGTCCAATTCCTGCTATAAATAATTCAGGCCCACCAAGATTTCCTTTTTTTTGTTCATAATCCGAAATTCTGGCAATAATATAGCCTCCAGAGCCCCGTAGTTTTTTTTCTTTTAGTTCTTCATCTTCAGCCATCATTAAATATATCATCATAATAACGCAAAAACAGTCGTATTAGTGTTTGTATTATCTTCTTATTTCATTATTATTTTTAAAATAAGTTTAATTTCTTAATAATCTCATCATAATTTGTTACAAATTTACAAAAGATTTAGATTAGATAAGATGAAAGATTATTTATTAAACTAGTGAAATTTAATGACAAGACTATTCGATGAGCTGGGGCTAAATAAAAAACTATTACTAGCTATAAAAGAAAGTGGATATACAACACCTTTTCCTATTCAAGAAAAAGCAATTCCTATTATCTTGCAGGGAAACGATGTAATTGGACAAGCACATACTGGAACTGGGAAAACTGCCGCATATTCATTACCTATTTTAATGAAAATGAAAAATGCAAGAAATGTACAAGCTTTAGTATTAGTTCCCACAAGGGAATTAGCAATTCAAGTAGCAAGGGAAATGAATAAACTTGCAAAATATACAGAAACAAAAGTAGCTGCTATCTATGGAGGACAAAATATGAGAAACCAAATTATTAGACTTGAAAGAGGAATTCACATTATTGTTGCTACTCCAGGGAGATTGATTGACCATATAGGACAAAAAACAATATACTTGGATACAATAGATTTTGTAATATTAGATGAGGCTGATCGAATGTTGGATATGGGATTTATAGAAGATATTAATTATATATTATCAAAGGTAAAACATAAAAAACAATTATGTCTTTTTTCAGCAACAATACTTCCAGAGATAATAGAAATTAGTAAAAGATATATGAAAAACCCAATACATATTACAGTAAATCAAAATGATATTACATTAAAAACCATAGAACAAATGTATTTAATTACAAATGAAAAAGAAAAATATAATCACTTGTGTTATTTAATTAAACAGAGCAATAATAATCAGATCTTAATTTTTACTTCTACAAAACATAAGGCTGAAGAACTAGCTATGAACTTAAGAAAAAAAGAATTATTAAAAGTAACTGCATTACATGGAGATTTGTCTCAAAAACAAAGAAATTACGCAATGCATAAGTTTAGAAATGAGCAAGAACAAATTTTAGTGGCTACAGATATTGCAGCAAGAGGAATAGATATCCCTTCCATAAAATATGTTATTAATTATGATACCCCTAGGGACCCTATAACCTATTTTCATAGAATCGGTAGAACTGCAAGAGCAAATTCTGATGGAAAAGCTATTTCTCTAGTTGCGATTGAAAAAATTTCAGATTTTGAAAAAATTTTGAGATATACTAAATATAAAGTTCGCCAATTAAATGAAGAAATAGGCATTCCAATACCAAAAATTCAAAAAGAGTTTAAAAAACACAATTATTTAAACAAAAATAAGCCTTTTAACAAATGGTCAAAACATAATTATAAAAACAGTAAGAAAAAAAACTATAGTTATAAAAAATCTTCAAATCGAAATTTCAGGAAGAATTAATTTCCAAGCTTTTGAGACATATTAAGGTGGTTAAATAAACTTAATTTTCTTTTGTAATATTTATTAATAATTATAGTTCATTTAAAATATAAAGTAGCGACTTCGGTAAATATATAATACCTGACTCACAACATATACTATTGTTATGCCATCTATTGATAATGAAGAATCCTTTGCCAAAATATCCAATTTAATAGGTGGAGAAGAATACCAGAAGGTTGCTCAAGCACTTTTAAATGCCCAAGATGCAACTGATGAAGAAATTGCTGGTGCAACAGGAATGAGAATTAATGTTATTAGAAAAGTATTATATGATATGTTTGGAAAAGCATTAATTACTGGAATTAGAGTTAAAGATGAGAAAAAAGGTTGGTTTGTTTATCGTTGGCGTGCAAAAAGTGATCAAATTGACAATTTCATAGATAATCAGAAAAAAAAAATTCTAGATAGATTACAAAAAAGATTAGAATATGAAGAATCATCAGAATTTTATCATTGTGGAAATAATGAATGTCAAAGAATAAAATTTGATATAGCTATAGAGTCTTTTTTTAAATGCCCTACTTGTAATGAGAACCTTGCTATGGTAGACAATAACTATACCAAAGAAGCATTGAGATATAAAATTGATCAAATACTATCTGAAATATCTACAGAAAAATAATTAATATTTAGTTATTATAATAAAGCGTTATTTCATTATCATTTTTATTTTGAATAATTTTAGTAAGCTTTAATTTTATCCCTTGTGATATTGTAGAATATCCTTTTCCTTCAACAAGAGTAATAGCATTTCTTCCGCCTACAACTATTGGCGCAATAGTTATAATTAATTCATTTACAATGCCGTCATGTAAACAAGACCAATTTAATTCTCCTCCTCCTTCAATCAGGATTTTTCTATAACCCATTCTGTATAATATATTAAAAAGTTTTTTTAAATTTATTAACTTCGATCCAACTATTATAACATGTGCTCCTAATTTCTTTATTTTTTCTATAGTATCTTTACTTGCCTGTTTTGTAACAACAATTATAGTTTTAATTGTAGCAGCCGTTTTTAGAATTTTAGAATCTAATGGTATTCTACCGTAACTATCTATAATAATACGAGTAGGACAACTTCTATTATTATTTCTTATAAATCTAACAGTTAACATAGGATTGTCTATAAGAACTGTATTTATACCCACTACAATTGCATCAACTTTAGAACGTAATTTATGAACACGTACTAAATCTTTCTTAGAAGAGATACATGAGTTGCCAGTATAAGAAGAGATTTTACCATCTAAAGTCATAGCAGAATTAATAATTACTTTTAAATCAGTAGGGAGTTTCATTTATAAACCTACCATTGATCATGATACCTTTTATTGCACCATAAGAAAGTCTATGAATAATAGAAGAATAGATATTATGAATTGGTTGTAAATCTATATTATACTTATCAATAAATAAAATATCAGCATATTTTCCAATATCGATTGATCCAGAATTTAAATCAAATATTTCTCCCGGGTTAACAGTAATCATTTTTAATAATTCTTTTGGGTCAATGTAATTAGGATATTTAGGTGAGTATGATTTAATTACTTTCCATAAATAATCTAGTTCCCGTAAAAGATCGGGAGAATTAATCATTATATTATCAGTACCTATAGATATCTTAAATCCAAATTTTACCATAGTCACAATATCAGGAATTCCATTTCCAAGAATTCCGTTAGATCTTGGACATAATACTATGCCTATTTTATTATGTAAGGCAAGGGTAAGATCTTCCAAAGTAGCATGTGTCATATGAATTAGTATATCTGGTTTAAGAAAATTAATAATCCTCTCAACTTCTGTTTTTCCTGTAAGTAATTTTGAGAATTTGAGAGTACTTTTGGATTCAGCTGCATGAATAGCAATTATTTTTTTCTTATGATGTAAATAATTATGTTTGTTGAATTCTGTAACTTTATGTATATATTGTTTAAGAGCATTATCAGTATTTTCATTGGCCCCACTTAGTCCTAATCCATCACTTAATTCTAATACTCTTGAAAGAGATTCTAAAGATAGTTTTTGTAATTTATCTAATTTCTCATCAACAATATTTTCTTGAGTTTGTTTTTTAATTTCCAATATTTTTTTTAAATCAAAATATTGTTCTACTCTACCTAAAATTACTGATTTTATAGGCAGATCCCCTATAGAATCTTTTAATAATTCAATTCCTTCTGGACCGCCTTCACGAAAATCTACAAATGATATTGTACCTTTTATCATCATAGAAATGGCAGAAGTTCGTATAAAATATTTTAGATGTTCTTTGGTACTTTTATTCAATATTTTCTTTTTAATTCCATAAACAGGATGAATCAATTCATTAAAAGTAGAATTAAATGATATATCCTTTCCTATTGAATCTGCTATATGAGTATGAGAATTTATAAAACCAGGTATAACAAGAAATCCTGTTCCGTCATAAACTTTTGTATCAGTAAATTTGTACTTATCAAAATATGTATCTTCACTTCCTACATCTATTATTATTCCATTTTTATTAATACATATAAATCCTTTATTTATGTAAACTAAGTCTTTTCCATATAATAGACTAATATTTCTAATAATAACAATCATTTGATCTCATAGATAGGAATGTTTTGTCCTTTTTTCCGCAATTTTCTAATGAAATCAAGAGCCTCTGTGGCATTTTTGGCTGAGTCTCTAGAGGTTCTTCCTAATCCTATGCCACAATTAAATTTAATATCCAATTCATAAGAAATACTATTTAATAAAGCAGAAATTTCATCTTTTTCTAATAGATCCGCAGCAATTATCATAAAATTATCTCCTCCTAGGAAAAAAGTTAATGAATTTTTCTCGAGAAATTTATCCATAAGGAGAACATAAGATTTCATTACCTTTATAGTAGTTTCATAAGGAGATAGATGATTTCCAAAGCCTGATGAATCATTTATATCAATATGAAGTATTTTTACTTTTTTGTCATTTAAAGAGGAATTTTCTAAAATATTGTTTACTTCACCATAAATTTGAAACTTTTTAACAAGAAATTTTTCATTTTTTCTTGCCTGATAGGCTTGGATATTTGCATCTAAGGGGGTCTTTCCATTTCCTATTGTAAAAGATATACACAAGCTTGGATGTTTAATAGAAATTTCTTCTATAACTGAGACATGATCTTCTAATGATAATGTATTTGTAATTACAAAATATTCATCAAATCTATTGAAAAATACCAGACAATTATATTTGGAGAATAGATATTGCAAATCATGATAAATCTTGGCTTGGAGCATTTGTAATTTTGCTTCTCTGTCACTACCTAAGACCAATGTCCATGATCCATAACCTTCTATTTTGATTATTGTTACCTGGATATTCATTTTATTATAACAGTAGTTTTATTTTGACTATATTGGCTTTCATTTAATTTTTTTATTCTAGTTACCATATTTACAGCTGCATTTACTGCACGTATAGGAACTATTTTTGCTCTTTCCCATGCTTGTTCAATAGTCATGTTGGGTCCAGATATACCGAGAGCAATTGGTTTTTTATATTGTAATGATAAATCAGATATCAATCTTGCTGCGGTTTCAGCAATTATTATATCGTGATTTGTATCACCTTTTATAACTGCTCCTAAAGTAATTATAGCATCAATAGTATTATTTTGTAATAAATGACTTATCATTAGAGGCATATCAAATGTTCCAGGAACATAACAAATATGACTAACATTCGAGTTTAACTTTGATGCATGAACTCTTGCTTCTTCTAACATTACATCAGTAATTTCGTGATTAAATTCAGAAACAACTATTGCTAAGTGAACTTTGACCAATTGAAATTTAAATCACCGAATATGTCTTTAATTGATCAGCTTCTAATAAAGGAATATCTTTTAATTTTGCATATTTATATGCTTCATCAATAGAAAGAGATCTAAAAGTATGAGAATCAAGCATTTCACATATTACAACAGCTGGGGTTAGACCTGCAATCTTTGCCAAATAAACAGCAAGTTCTGTATGACCGAATCGTTCTTTTAATAGACCTTTTGCAGCGATCAATAGGGAAACATGTCCTGGAGTTCTAAAACACTTGATAAATTCTGATACTCCACCATTATCAATATTTTTGCAAACTGATGCAAGTTTAGAAATTGTTAATGCACGATCATAATCAGTAATTCCGGTGTAAGTATCTCTATGATTAACAGAAATTGAGAATGAAGGTTTGTCTCCATACGGAGCACGACCATTTGTCATAGTGGTAAATAAAGGATGATCAGTAGAAACACAGTTTAAAATATCATGTATGTATGATAATCCCAACTTTGTAGAAATATAACCATCTATAGCTAGGCACAATAGGCCCCCTGCGTCATTTCTTATAGTTGCTATATGATAGGGCGTTATATTTTCTGCAGCAATTATCATATCAGTTTCATTTTCTCTACTGTCATCATCATGAATAAGAACAAATTTCCCTCTACTGAGCGCCTTTATAGCGTCTTTTACAGTTGACAAACATACATTATAAAAACAGTAGTAATTATATATTTTACTACAAAATTTGTTATTACTAATTTTTTGGTAAGAGTTTTGAAATATATTTACTGATAAGATCAAATTCAATATTAACTTTATCTCCAATTGATTTTATTCCTAAAGTAGTTCTTTTTAACGTATGAGGAATCAAAGATATGGATAATAAGTTGTTATTGTTATTATCAATATCTACAACAGTTAAGCTAATTCCATCAATTGTAATTGAACCCTTTTGTACTATATATTGGAAAGATTCTTTTAGTTCTTCAGAGATTTTGATAATAAGTTTTGTTTCTGTAGGAAAAACTATTTTGTCGTAGATAATACCTGTACAATCTACATGGCCTTGAACAAAATGACCGTCAAATCGCCCTGATGCTCTCATACTTCTTTCAATATTAACCCTCTCGCCTTTCTTTATTGAATCCAGGCATGTTTTTCTTACTGTTTCTCCAATAACTGAAAATTCTGCAATATTATTATTTAATTTGGTTATTGTTAAACAAACTCCATTTACTGCTATGCTTTGACCAATCTTTAAACCCTTACTTAAATTCCCAATATCTATAGAAAATTTAATTTCAGCAGGATACTTCGAATTACCTTTTTTTATCTCGTCAATAGATTTTATTTCACACAGAGATTCTATTATACCAGTAAACATTATAGAATTTCATTTATTTATTGTTAATGAAGATAATATAAACACACAACTATTATTACATTCATATAATAAAAATTAAAATTTAGAAATGAATATTTTAATATATATACTCTCTCTTTTTAGAGAAAATGAATCAAATCTCTTTTATAAGGCAAGAATTAAATGAATTTATTACCACAAAAATTGGTAAGTATTGAAATGCTGAGAGTAATGAATATTCGATGAGGCTAGTTACACATCCTGTATAATAATGAATGAAGTTTAATTGAATTTGATGGATTAATATATGTCAAATGATTGGAAACGTGATAGAATAAAATTAACTCATACAAAAGAAAATTATTATATTTTTTTAACAAGTTGCAAAGGATCTTTCTAAAAAAATAGCAGATTATAATGGTATTATTTTTCTGTTCTTTTAGTAAATAGTATATACTAGAAATCAAAAATTGATACTTCTAGCCAAAATAATTAATTAGAATATTTAAAGATGAAAAAATTAAAAAAAAATATTTTAATTTTACAAATATTAATAGAAACAGAAGATACTGTTTGAATTTGCCTAGATTATCAGAAATAAGAACAATAACATGTAAAGTTTGTAATTATTAAAAAATATTAAACTATAGAAATCTATGAATAAATAGAAAAGGCTAGAACAATAATAATAAGGAAATATAGAAAGTTGATTAAAAGATTTGAATCATATATTTAAGCTTTAATAAAATTTCCTTAATAGTCAAGTAAGGCTTATAATAATAATAAAAATAACCAACTATATGAATAAAATAATAACCAAGCGTGGAAATCATGTTATTGAAAAATTAAACGAATTTGAGTTTAAAATTAATGTTGATGATTCTAAAAAAATGAATGTACCAGTTACGATTTATGCAGATGATAACCTGATTTTAAAAATGAGTGAAGATAGAACATTAGATCAAGCTGTCAATGTTTCAACACTCCCTGGTGTAAGGAAACATGTAGTTGTATTGCCAGATGGTCATGAAGGATATGGTTTTCCGGTGGGAGGAGTAGCAGCTACTGATATGGAAGAGGGGGTTATTAGTCCGGGAGGTGTAGGATATGATATTAACTGTGGAGTAAGATTACTTAGATCAAATCTTAACGTAAATCAAGTTAAACCTCATTTAAAAGATTTAGTAAATGAATTATTTAACTCAATACCCTCAGGCGTAGGTAGTGAAGGAGCTATTAAACTCACTAGGTCAGAATTAGATGAATTATTGATCGAAGGAGTCGACTGGGCTATTGAACATGGTTATGGGTATAAACAAGATTCTGAAGTATGCGAAGAGAAAGGGCGAATGATAGGAGCTGATCCCGAAAGTGTGTCTGATATGGCCAGAAAAAGAGGTTCTTCTCAGTTAGGGAGCTTAGGCTCAGGAAACCATTTTTTAGAAATTCAACAAATCCAAGAAATTTTTGATGAAAATGCAGCAAATGTAATGGGATTAGAAAAAGGTAAAATAACAGTACTAATACATTGCGGATCAAGAGGATTTGGTCACCAAGTGTGTAGTGATTATTTACGTTATTCTGAAAAATCCTTGAAAAAATATAATATTGAATTAATTGATAGAGAACTAGCATGTGTTCCAAATAATTCAATTGAAGGAGAAAATTATAGAAAAGCGATGTATTCAGCTTTGAATTTTGCATGGTCCAATAGGCAAATAATTACTCATTTTACTAGAAAAACATTCGAGAAAATATTTTCGAGTTCAGAAACAGGATTAGATATGAAATTGGTTTATGATGTAGCCCATAATATAGCCAAAGTAGAACGTCATAAGGTTGATGGAGAAGGAATGAGAGATTTAGTAGTTCATAGAAAAGGTGCCACGAGAGCTTTTCCAGCAGGTATGGAACAGGTACCAGAGAAATATCGGCAAATAGGTCAACCTGTAATTATACCAGGGTCGATGGGAACAGCGAGTTGGATATTAGTAGGAAATAAAAAATCTCTTGATTTAAGTTTTGGATCAACAGCACATGGAGCAGGAAGAACTATGTCAAGAGGTGCAGCTAAAAGAAGTTCTACAGTTGAAAAAGTAAAAGCTGAACTGGATTCAAAAGGGATCTATATAAAAGCATTAACAAAAAATGGAATAGTCGAGGAAACACCTTTAGCTTATAAAGATGTAGACTCAGTAGTGAATGTATCAGATAAATTGGGCATTGCAACTAAAGTAGCAAAGTTAGTTCCAATAGGGGTGATTAAAGGTTAAATGGGAGAAGATCCAGATATTGAAATTCTTAAAGCTAAGAAAATGCAAGAAATAATGCAACGTATGATGAAACAGAAAAAAGAAAACATAATAAAAAAAGATATTAAAAAACGTGAGCCGTCAGAAAGAGAGATCTTACTATCGTATTTGTATGATCGAGGAGATGAAGTATTAAATTTAGCAGAATCTCAATTTCCCTCAGAAACTAGAGCAATAATACATAGAATAATAGAACTTATTAATAGTGGAGAAATAAACCGAAAAATTTCTGGAGGAGAATTATTATCGTTATTTCGCGCAATAGGAATGAATATTAAAATAAATACTACTATCAAGATTGAAGAACATGGAAAATATATGTCATTTGCAGAGAAACTTAAGCAGAATAAAGAGATTGACGAAGCAGAAAATAAAAGATAATGTAAATAAATAATACATTTCACCAAATACTTTAATTTTTTTAAATTTATTTTTATATTATTAAAAAATAATAGTAATATTGCGTAATTTATTATTGTAATTATCTCTCGCAATATTACTTTTCATAAATTTTTAACGTTTGGTTATATTTTACTTAAAGAAAATTAAAAAAGTATTGTGTAATGTTATACTCTTCTTCCTCTCCTGCCACCAGGCTTTCTGGTTGTATCATGAGGAACGGGAGTAACATCATCGATTCTTCCGATCCTAAAACCTGCTCTAGCTAATGCTCTTATTGCAGCTTGAGCTCCTGGACCGGGTATCCTAGGTCCTACTCCTCCAACTGCCCGCACCCTAATATGAAGTGCATTTATTCCTTTAGATTTTGCTGTATCTGCTGCAGATAATGCAGATTTCATTGCTGCATAAGGTGACGATTCATATCTATCTGCAGTTACATGTCTACCTCCAGAACTAAACGATATTGTTTCAGCACCACTAATATCGGTAATATGAACTAAAGTATTATTATAACTGCTAAAAATATGAGCTACTCCCCATTTATACTGAGTAACATCTTCAGTTTCAGACATAATCTTATAATTCACTTAATTTGGATATTAAAACTTTGTTAATACATTATGAAAAATGTAAAAACCCTTTATTTTCTAATAGAAAATAATCTTTATATTTTTCAATTTTCCTTCCATGAAATAATTCAAGTTTATTACCATATTTAATAAAAACATTACCACTTCCAATCATTGCTTTTCCTATTACAAACATTGGTAGATGAAATTTTTTTGCAAGAAAATTTACTTTTTGCAAATTCGAGGGATTGATCGTAGCTAGTATTTCGTATTCTTCACCACCATTAAATATCAGATCATAAATATCTAGAGAATTACTTTTTGCAAATTCAATTAGACCTTTAGGAACTGGAATATCATTAATATAAAAATCAACTTTACTTTGCTTAGCCAATTCATAAAGAGAGATCCCTAATCCATCACTAGAATCAATTGATGATGAAAAATACTTTCCCAATAATGTTCCAAATTTTTGATTAGGTTTTGGAAGTAGAATACGTGATATAGCTTCTTTTTTAAAAGAAGGTATTATTGCTTTTGAATTGAAAAGCAATATTTTTAATCCAGCCGATGTATAACCAAATTCTCCTGATGTTATTACAATATCTCCAGCTTTAGCATTATTTCTCAAAGGAATATTGTTAGATGTAGAATCCATAAAACCAATTAAAGTACAATCAATAACTAGTTCCTTTGATTCATTGGTATCACCTCCAAGATAAACTACACCAAATTCTTTAGAGGCTTTTTTGAATCCCAAGATTAAGTTTTTTATTTTATTTTTTGTCCAAGATCTAGGAATTGCTAATGATAGTAACGAAAAATATGGTGGTTTTATTCCTTTTGCAGACATATCACTAACAGCAGAAACAATACTTTTTCTTGCTATTTGCCATATTTTCATTTGTTTAACGACGTCGGTACTTTCTACTAACATATCACACTTTATAATTATAGTAGAGGAATTGAAGGGTCTTACTTTATTTTTTTTTAGATCTTTGAAAGATAATACTGATACATCATCTCTTATTGGGAATTGTGTTTTATTTTTTTCTAAAAGATTAGAATAAAATAAATCTATAATTTCTTTCTCATTTAATTTGGTCATGTAATTTAATTATTCTTTCATTTACATTTCTATAAAGAGTATTAATTTCATTATTAGTAGATTCTATTGATATTCTTAAAACATGTTCAGTATTAGATATCCTAAATAAAATCCAAGAATTCTCATCTATAATTATTTTAATCCCATCGAGCGTATTAATTTCTGTTGAATCTTTTTTAAATTCGTCATATAACTTTTCCAAAATAGTTTTTTGTAATTTAGAATCAATTTGAATTTTAGTTCTAATTTGGGAATAATTATCGGATATTTCAAAACATTCTTTTAATATCTTTTTATTAATTGTACTGATTAGAACACTAGCTAATATCGCATCTCTACACATATTAAAATTAGGCATAATGAATCCTGCACTACTTCCCTCCCCTCCTGCATTAGCATTCTTTTCTATCATTTTTTGAACAACATTTGCTTCACCTACCTTAGAATAAGTTAAATAACCTCCATGGTTTTTAACAAAATTTTGAATAGATATGCTTGTATCTACACTTGTTACAAATTCTTTTGCTTGGAAATTATATAGCATATTTGCTATACACAGTAAAAGTGTAATATCTGAATTTAACTTTTCACCGTTTCTATTCACAACAACTAAACGATCTCCATCTAGATCAAATGCAAATCCATAATCAAGATCATTTGATTTTACAATAGATTTCAATTGTAATAAATCATCTACTGTAGGATCAGGGCCTCGAGAGAATATCCCTTTATTCCCATTAACGTCATAAACAATATGTCCAATATTCTTTAATATATTATTAGCATATCCACATGCAGCACCACCTCCAGCATCTATTCCAATTCGTTTGTTATTGTATGAATTCACTTCTTTTAACTTTTGAATTAATTCCAATATATCATTTTCATAATTTGATAAGAAATTCCTAGAAACTCCATAAGACATAAGTGGAAACATTGTCTGAGTTGACAATAATTCATACAATTCTTTTTCAAATATCCCATGTCCATCAATTATGAATTTAAGTCCATTCCAATCCAAAGGATTATGAGATGCTGTTATAATGACAGATCCATCAAATTTTTTGGACTCTCTAAAAACTATTGGAGTAGGTGATATACTTAAATCATAAACATCAATATCCTGTTCCATTAAACTTGATTTTACAATTTTTTTTATGATGTCACCAGAAGTTCTAGTATCACAAGCAACTAGACATTTTATCTTTTTATTTTTAGATTGTTTAAGATAAGATCCAAAAAGAGAAGATAATCTATAAATTTCATGAAGATCAAGATCCTTACCATAAATACCTCTCGCTCCAGAAATTGATATTTTCATACAATAAGAATAGAAAGTTTTGATTTAATTGTGTTACTAGAACCTAAATTATATATCAGTAAAAATAATTTCTTTTGTTAATACTGCCTCTGTAGCTCAGCTCGGTAGAGCGAAGGTTTCGTAAACCTTAGGTCGTGGGTTCAAATCCCACCTGAGGCTTTGAATGCTCAATTCAAATCTGCTCTTTTGATGAATTCATACTGTCATAATGATTTTCAAGTATTATTGTTTCCTAAAGTTTTAAGAAATATATAATAATAATTATTTGGATGATTATTCATTATTGATTAATGATAATTCAATAAATACCTAAATTATCTCAAGCATCTCTATTCATTATCAATTGGAGCTGTTTTATTGTCATGGAAGCGAATACCTCCAGTTTTAATTCTGATTAAACTATTGGGAAAAAGTGAAAATAAAGATTTCTATAATAATGAGCCATACATATTTGACGTTTCTAAATGTTCTATAATTAAAGACAAGAAATAGACTTACATACCAAGATAGAAAAAATTGCGGGAGGTAATTCAAGTATTAAGAGAAACAGAAAGATAAAATGAAAAGGCTGTCATTGCAAATTTAACAGATAAATTAATTATATTATCTATAGGTTGGATATGATTGAAAAAATCAAATAATTAATTAATAAAAATTATATTAAATGTGTCTTATGTTCTTTATATTGGTGTGATTCTTCTTCTGTCAATTTAAACCAGACAGTGTGACCATCAAAGCGTTCCACTAGATTTTTAGGAATAGAGAATTTATCACCATCTATAGTTCCTTTTTTCGTTAGGATGTATTCTGTTCCAACTTCTTGAACTTCACCAAGATCAGTCTCATCTTCTATTCCTCTCGCTTCTTTTTTAATCACATCTTCTGGGTTATATATTGGAGACTCAGTTGACATCTATTAAGTAATTGTATACATTTTATATAATCTATTTCATTTGTCTATTTCATTTAATTTATCAATTCGATTCATATTCTTGTTATTAAATGATGACAATGGATCATTTTGATTAGTATTGTTAATGATGATGGAGATTAGATCCTCTTTATTATTAGAGGGATACACCTGATGTAGCAGAAATTGTGGAGATTTTATTATATAATAATAAAACCCATAACCAACTATTATTGACAAATATTATCAATAATAAAGGGATATGATAAAGTTGAAAAAATCTTATATTTTGTAAGATTGTATACATCTATCAATGTTATAGTATTTAATAATTCGAAACAATTTAGTTTGTACTTATTCTATCAAATGCTATAGCCCACTAAAAAATTAGAAAGAAAGGGTTAGGAGCAAACAGTGTATACCTAGAGAATAATCAAAAACATTAATTTATTACTTTATAATGACTATAACCAAAAAATTTAAAAGAATCCTATATATATAATGATCAATAAATATTATGCAAAGGGAAAAAATAAATAGACCTTTTTTAAAATATTGGAAATTTAGTATATATAGATTAATTAAGAAAATAATGGAATCACAAAATAAAGTTATGAGAAGGCTTCTTTTCTTGTTTAAAGTAAATATTAGCAATGCTTTTGTTTTAAGGGAAATTATTCCTTATGTTTTTTCAGGGTTTTCAATTATATTTATAGGATACGTAATAATGAATATTTTAACTAATTATCCTCCAAGAGAAATAGGGATTAGTCCTTAAATTAATGAGTTAAAACCCAAAGAAAGAATTATTCCCATTTATAAAAAAATATTAGTCTTTATTGTTATTATTGTAATTACTCTTTCAATCATTCCTTCTTTAAACTTTCTTTGATATTCTTTAAAATTTATTAACAATAAAGGCTATAGCAATATTGATTGATTAATTAAGTAGGAGTAACGACAATATTATAAATCATTTTAGATTCATATAACTTTATGAATAAGATGGCGAAAGGAAAAAAAGGAAATTATCCTCCATAATTAAAACCGATAATATAAAATTAAATATTCTTTCTTTTGGTTTTTTTATTGTTTTCGATTGGTTTTCTTGTATTTATATTAACAAATATAGTCAATCATTATCTGACGAAATATATACACTTCAATTTAAAGGTGATTTAACTTTTTGAAATATGCTACAAAATCTCACATCTTTTATATGGTATCTTAAACTTCTCTGCTTTTATTTATGCTTTAGAACATTTTTTAAATAGATTTCTAACATTCATTAGATATAGTTACGAATTTGTGGATAACGGAAATAATAGCAATATCACATGAGGCTTTGGTTTGATTCCTCACTTCGAGTATTATTCTTTAATAAATTCAAAATTGTGATAAGAATATAGGAGTAACTTTTTTTATTAAAAAAATAATATAGTACACATGTATAACAATAAATAGTAAGTACATTATTGTTGCAAGGTTCAAACCTTGTTAATACTAGTAAAGCTATGTCTGAAATGAGATTTTTGCAGTCTGAAAAATATAGTTACCGGAATATTTTTAAACTTTGTCAGACAAAATACATAAAAATCAGATGATAAAGTGTTCTAAAACCTATTAGATGGGTATCTTTAAATATTAACTTTTTCAACTGTTAGGATATTATGTCTGTTAGTAAGAACATGCCTGTTTTATTTATTCTAAATAACACCCTTTTAAGTCAATTTCAAAGGTCTATTGAAAACTTGACGAATGTAGATTAGAGACAAGTCAGTCTTATGCCATATTATTATAATAAGTAATTTTTTAGTATATTAGAAAGTTAAGCTTGAAATTAAAAGAGTACGATATGATAAGCACTATGATTTTATAAAAATATTTCCAAGATAATAATTAAGAAGTAAAATTATGACGTTTATGAATTTTTATATTGTACTCAAAAAATTCCTTAATTTTTCTGATGGAATAAATTACCCATTTTGTTTTTGTGATTCTTTTATATTATATACAAGATACCATATCTAATATCATTGAATGATTTTATTTGATCGAAATCATGAAATTAAATAGGAATATTTATGGAACTATTTTTGCATATATAAATTATTAATCATATTTAACTAATAGCTAGTACCATGTTTACATGTATCGTAGATACATCATTAGAGGACTTATGCACCTGTGATTGTTATTTTTCCATGAATCCATGCATTTTTAATTTCATTTAGTTCGTAATCCTTATGTTTCCTTCTTTCAATAACATATCCAGTTTTAGAATGATAAAAAATAACCATATCATCCGGATAAAAAGATAGCATGGCATGATTATCATAATCTGATGCCATATGTCTTAAATGTATATTTTCCCAATTGAATAATTCTTCAAGGCTTCCATTAAAATGATAACAACTTCCACAAGGACATTCTATATCACGCCAGTTTCCAGAAAAATTTTGTAACCAGGTATTATTGTTATTAATTTTGATATTTTTAATATTATTCATACATACACACTCAGTATTATTAACTAAATCTTATCATAAATTTAAATATTTCAATGGTTATGTCTTTTTATAACCAGGTTTAACTAGGAATATAAATTATAATCTTATGTTTTCCGTTTTATTATAATATTTGACGAATCTATTCCCTTCCAAACAATTTCATATCCTAAATATTTAAGAATATCAATAGTATATTGGATGGGAATATTATTATTTTCGAAAATCTCTTGTATTTTTATTAAATTATCAAGATTACCAATTGTATCTTTTATTTCATTTAATTTTCTATCAGAAATTAATAAAGAATTTTGTATTATATACTTTTTAATTTGATTATTTGTAGGTAGGTTCGAAATAATATTAGATAGAGAATTAATGGAAACACCATAAGTTTTAGATATTTCATCCAAATCAATTATGTCTTGGTTCTTATTTAAGAGGTCTATAATATATTCAGTCATTGCAGATCTGTGAGTTTCAAGATTTTGATTCATCATTTTACTATCTATAGATTTAAGATAGAAAAGGATCTTTTTCATGGGGATTGAATCTTTTTTATATATTATAATTTTATTCTGATCTAAAACAGAATCTGATAAAAGTTTTCTCATTTCACCACTTTCTGAAACCAGATTATTTTCGTTTATTGCTATTAAAAGATCGTTTTTATTATCGCTAAATTTTGAAATTTCATAAATTTTTTTAAATTTTCTCTCTAAATATTGTAGGGTCCAAAATCCTATTATTTCAAAATATATTTTTTTGCCATATCTTTCAAAAAGGAAATCAGCTATGAAGGCTCTTCCACTTGGCAATATTAGAGGATCAGGTTCTCTTACCAGATTCCAGCCAGTATGAAATTTTTCAAACTGCATAGCAAATTTTGTCTCAACAAAACTATCAAAATTAAGATTAATGCTATTAGAGTCCTCAAATAGGTAATCATTATAAAATCTGTCGTTAATAGAATTAAAGAAATCTACTTTGCTATCTGAAGAAAGATCAAAATCGTAAAGCTTTCTTCCTGAAAAAGTATTTTTAATTATTGATGCTTTAATACTCCATTTAAAAGCCGAAATAATTTTAGGAATTACTTTTGCTATTAAAATACCATATTTATTAGTTAATTTAAATATACTCAAAGGTCCATCTATTGAGCAAATTATATTGTCATTGAAATATGATTTTAAATCATCACCATCTACAAGATTCGGTCCAATTTGATTATATTGTATTTCTGTAGGAAATTTGTTGTCTAAATTCTTTTGAGTTTTTTGAAGGTTATACATTAGCCCAAATCTTTTGATTGTTCTTAATACTTGTTTCCAATTTGTTCCTCCTTTTATAGTGAATTCAAAGTTAACAGAATTAAATAATAGTGTCTGCAGAAGTGATAAATTATATATTCCTAGTAAATGTATCGGTTCAATTGAACTAAAGCTTTCGAGAATTAGATAATCTTCTTGATCTAGCCACATCAATTTTTCCAAATAATTAGTTTCTGTACCTAATTCTGAAGCAACATACTGGAAAATTTTATCTCTTTTGGTATGATCTAGAGGTAGTCCTCTCTTTGAAGATTCCTCAAATAAAACTTTACGTAACGAAAAGGAAGTTGGTATGGGAGTTGAAAAAAATTTGTTCTTCTCATAGCCTGAAGAAAAGAATTGATTAATTTGGAAAACACACCGTCTTTCTAATAGTGCAATGAGACCTCTAATTAGCTTAAAATCACTGTAGCTATTTTCATACAAAAATAATCTTTTTTGTAAGTCTCCTTTTGTCTCTTTTTTGTTATATGAGGATTCAAATTCTGTTATTAGTTTTTGGGCAATTAAAAGATTATCAGCAGAGGCTAAACAAAATAAAGGAGTAATTCTTTGACCTTTATTAGTTATTTTTGTCCTTAATAATTCAAGAGGCAACATATTTACAGAAATAGATAATAAACGACTAAAATTCTCCTATGCAGTCATCCTAATCTATGAAAAGCTATAAACATTATATCTGCAATTATAATTGATACGAATGTTACTAATATTAAAGTAGTAGTATATTTTCCAAGGAATTGGAATTGATTTAGTTGAGATCCGGGAAGAGAAATGTCCATACCGCCGTATATTTTATTAATTAATAATTGAGTAACTCTTAGTATTTTATCATCAGTAGTTCCAGTTGGAAAAAAGTGTAAAATTACAAAAATATAATTATCATATTTATCGATCATTGGTAGAGTTTTCAAGAAACAGTCTTTAATATTTAATCCATGAAAAGGATATCGTCTTCCAAGATTATTCATCTTTTTACGAGGTAGATTTCTTATATCTATCAATAAAAGACTATAGTTCACAACCGATTCATATTGATATATTTGGGATTTTTGGGATTTAGACTCCAAAAGTGATTATCTAGTAAAGAGTAAGTAAACGAAAATATAGTTGTTTCAATCTAAAAGAAAATAAAAGATAAAGAACATATATAATAAAAATTTTATCAGTAAAAGTTAGGCTATAGTTATTTTAGTAAAGTATAATGAATTAATAAAATAATCAAAAATAGAGATTTACGTAATAGAAGAATAAAATTTAGAAGTAGTAGATTATTCATAATAGTTAATTTTTATAAATATAACCAAAAATATGATATATTATATTACTATGTGTATTGTATGGTATGATATAAACAATTAGTTTTTATAAAAATAATGAATTAATAAGTAATTGTATTAACAATAAAAATAAATAATAATAAATGATAATATAGTTATTTTATAGACATATTCAATTTTAAATTATCTGTTTTGACTGAACTCCCATAAATACTTTCACATCTTAAGCATTCTACATTGATAACTAAATAAAATTGATATATAAAGAATTAATAGATTTTGGATAAATAGTAATATCATTGTTTTAGCTATTACAAAAATAATTACTTAATTCATTGGATGGATAACATTTAATACTAATTAGTGATAATATAACTTTGTTGAACTACCCTTAATGAGGGAAACACTAAACGATAAAATTACTGTCGCCACACTTAATGGTAAATCATATTATAAAATTATTAATACGCTAAAATTACTTCAGTTAAATTATGAGGAGTTATCACCATTAGAAGCTTTAAACTCTTATTCAAAAATAATAATCACATCCAAGGAAGAATCGCCTATATTCAAGAAAAAAAATATAATAGTGGATTCAGAATTAAATGAGAATCCTGTAATAATAAAGGCAAAAATATTAAGAAAATTAATAAAATCACATACATATGATCAATTAACAATTGGTATTGATCCAGGAAATAGAATAGGCATATCAATTTTCTATATATATGATGAAATCGAAAGTGTAGTATTATCTACAATCGAATCAACTTTGAATTTTATCATCAAAATCCTCTCAGGGATAAATGCAAAGAAAAAGGTTGTAAGAATAGGAGATGGTAACATAAATATGGCGAGAACTATTGCATTTTTAATAAAATCCAATTTCAAAGATTTGGTTCATATTGAGATAGTAAATGAGTATGGAACTTCATCCATTCAAAATAATGAAAGTAACAGAAGAATACTTAAAGATAAATCATCAGCTAGACTAATTGCTTTTAGAAATGGCAAGATTTTTGATCCAAAGCTAGATCATAACTAATATATAATATTAATTAAAACATTGAAGAATCTATTTATAATTTACATATTGCTACAATTGATATAGTGTTTAAAAGTATTTTACATATTAACTTATTATAAAGATAATAATAGATTATTTAATAATATTTTGGCATAAATTATATTAAGTATTTGTATACAGAGAATTAAATTCTATAATTTTAATAGTAATAATTTTTGAATAACGTAATAAAATCTTTAACTTCGAGTTTTTCAAAATTACCATTAACTTAATTTAATAAAAATGATATTGGTTAAATAACAATAGCATAAAATGGAAGATAAAGACGATATTATAGTCAAAAATATTCAGATAGATGATAAAAGAATCATTCATATCAAATCAATATTTTTTGAAAATGGATGTTTTATCATAATATCAGAAAATTCTAATAGAATCGGATCTGTTACAATGGCGTCTACTTTATCAAATAAAGTAACATCAGCTATAGTAATACCCAGCAAATTTGATTCAATATTCATAAAATCCATTGCTCAAAGAATATCATTAATGGTAAATGGAATTTGTTTAGTGTCTCTCCATATTAAAACACCATTAGATGTTAGAGATATGAAAACAATTATGGGTGAGATACTAAATATGATAAGTATACAGGCTGAAAAAGATGCAAAAAGATAATTCTAACACGACTTATATTCATAATGACCTAAGACAATTTTTAGAATTACTTGAAAACGAAAATGAGATCATTAGAATTAAAAAGAAAGTTAGTACTACATTTGAATTACCAGCAATAGTCAGTAAACTTGATGGTAATAAAGCTGTAATATTTGAAAATGTCGAAGATAAAACTATTCCAGTTATTAGCAATCTTATTGGAACAAGAAAAAGATTTGCCATGGCAATAGGTTCAAAAGAAAAAAACGGCATCCATACAATCATTAACAAATCTATCAATAATATGAATATTAAAGTAAAAACAGGAAACAATGACATTTCATATTATCAAAATTCATCAAATAAATTATCTGTTCTTCCTATTGTTACACATTTTGAAAATGATGCTGGACCATATATTACTTCATCAATTGTGTATGCAAAAGATCAAGAAAATGGAAATCAAAATTCTTCTACCCATCGATTATTAAAATTAGATGATAAAAACATGGCAATAAGAATGGTAGAGGGAAGACATTTGCATAAATGTTTTATGTATGCTAAAGATCATGGGGAAGATTTAAAGATTGCAATTGTGATAGGAGTTCATCCTGCAATTAACATAGCAGCAGCTTACCAAGCATCATATGGTATAGATGAAATGCATATAGCAAATACACTACTAAACGGAAATCTACAATTGGGCATTAACAAGTTTTCGCAGCTTCTTATTCCTATAATGTCAGAAATAGTTTTAGAAGGAAAAATATTGTGTGATAAAACCCATGAAGAATGGATGGTAGAAATGCTAAAAACCTATGATTTTAGAAGACAGCAACCTATATTTGAATTAGAAAACATAAGATTTAGAGACAACGCTATTTTCCATGATATACTTCCTGGTTATTCTGAACATCGTCTATTGATGGGGTTGCCTGTGGAGTCAAAGATGCTAGATCAAGTAAAAAATGTTGTTCCAAGTACATCTCAAGTATTATTAACAGACGGAGGAAGCAATTGGCTAACAGCAGTAATACAAATAAAGAAAAGAGTAGAAGGGGAGTCAAAAAATGCTTTACTTGCAGCATTTGCGGCCCATCCCTCACTTAAAATTGCAATAGTAGTTGATCAAGATATTAACCCTACAAATCCTGTAGAAGTAGAATATGCAGTATCAACAAGATGTCAAGCGGATAAAGATCTGATCATTATTGAGAATGCAAAAGGATCTAGCCTTGATCCTTCGAGTGACCAAGTGAATTTACTTACAACAAAATTAGGAATTGATGCTACAGCTACGTTATTAAAAGTCAAAGAAAGGTTCGAAATTGCAAAGATACCTGGAGAAGTAAACCTCAAATTATCAGAATATTTATCGGAATAATTTTCTAAAAATTTTGATGAAAGTGTATTAACATATGAAAAAAACTTCATATAAGTTATAAATATAACGATTTCATAATATGATTTGTATATTAATTTAAATATCCTATTCGGCAAAAATAGATGTGGATATATTTATGAAACCTAATAGTTTTGCTATGAGAGAATGGCATGTTGAACATGTTGAAAAGGTAATTGTTCGTTATGTAAAGGGGATATCTCCAACTGCGACTTCATTTGAGAAGCGCAATTTTAAAAAATATAGTACTATGTCTAATTGTACAAAACAAATAGAATATGATAAAAAACATGGTGTAACAGAAGAAGAGGTAATTGCGGTGATGCAAAGAATTAGAAATGATGACTCTTTTTCGGAATTACGTAACAATCCAGATTCAATTCAAAGATTAGATGAATTAGAAAAGCAACTTACATCTCCAAAAAAAATTAGTAGGTAATTTTATAAGCTAAAAATTTGAGTTTTTAATTTTCTATTATTACTATTGAATGAGATAAAAAGAAAAAATATTTAAATTGTAAAAAATTATAACTCACTAAATGAATAGAAGAATTTCTAGTATTATAGGTTTCAGTTTTGTTCTTTTATTGTTATACTTTGGATTGACAGAAAGCTACAAAAATAGTATATTAAGTAATATAGATATATTTGCTCAAGAAGAGAATAAATCCCCTGTTGTTAAAAACTCCAAGATAATAGAATTTTCCGGTATTAATTATGCAGATGTTGTAAATAGTAAAGATATTAATCTAAATGGTTTTACAGTATCTGTTTGGTTTAATACAACAATGAATGTCACCTCAGGAAATAATGCTTTTTTACTAAATAAAGGGGGATTTGGAAGTGACAGAGCTGGATTTAATCTTAACTATGGAATATGGCTTAATAATAGAGAACAAGTTGGAGGCGGATTTGAGACCGCAGGAGGAGATGATAATTATATTACTTCCCAGGCTCCATATGCTGATGGCGCCTGGCATAATGCAATTCTAACTTTTGACGAAAAATTACATTTGTTAAAGCTATATATAGACGGTGTAGAGACTGCAACTAACTCAACAAATACAGGGATAACGCCTGATAATACTGGAAAACAAACCATAAGATTGGGAGCAAATTCTTTAGCTGAAAAAGGAAAAATAAATGGTAATTATACAGGACAATTAGATGATATTCAGGTATGGAACTTTGCTTTTACTAAAGAACAAGTAGCGGATTTATTTGCTAAAGAATCCAAATTAGCTCGATGAAACCTAATAATTTTATTAAATAGTGTATTTCTTGCTTAAACTTCTTTTTTTAGTCTTATTTTTGAAAGCTATTATTTGTGGTCTTCTGGGAAAATATAATTTAATAACATATCAAATGCTTTATTTTTTATTACCTGTTTAAAGTGTTCTTTTCCTTTTTTGGGAGTTTCAAGAGATTTATCGTGTTCAACTTCCATGACAGGTCTATGGTCTAATGCGCCTTCAAACTGAATCTTGTATTCTTTAAATTGTGATTTAACAATTGAATCAAATACATCTTTTAGCCAAACCGAACCTACAAAATATACGACTGGTGGATTAATCCTTTGTTTAAGCAATTCTTTAAGATTATCAAACGTATGAGATACTTTTCTTGAATCTGAATCAATTATTATAATTTCTTCATTTATCTGTCTATTAATCAATTCTTTTTTTATTAATCCAGAATAATGGGGTTCAGCAACTACTAGTATAATAGTTTTATTAGAATCTGGTTTTGATTTTAAAATAATCTGATATAGTCTATTACAATGTTCAATCCTTTCAAGAATATGATTAGGTAATTGTAAAGAGGAATTTTTATGGATAGAGTAAAGAATAATTAAATTTCCTTCAGTAAAATGTGTTTCAGACATATAATTACTAATTTTAATTTTAATGATTCTTTTATACATTCCCAATACAACGTTATAACTTATTGAACTAATTTTGAATTTCAAGGAATATTCCTTAGTAATTATTATATGATTAAATATTATGATTTAATAATGATGGGAATTTATACAGAAAATCGCCCATGGGGAAAATTTGAAAAATTCCATGAGAATGAGAATTGTACTGTCAAATTGATTTATGTGAATGCAAATTCCAGATTGAGTCTCCAATACCATCAACATAGAAGTGAATTTTGGAAGATTGTAAAAGGAAAAGCTAAGGTAGATATTAACAAGAAAGAACTTGTAGTTAAAGAAAATGAACATATAACGATTCCTTGCGGTGCAAAGCATAGGATAACAGCATTAGAAGAGGATTGTATAATATTAGAAATATCCTATGGAAAATTTGATGAAAATGATATAATTAGGATTGAAGATGACTATGATAGACAGACAAACGTAGGATAATTGTTATTAGATTAAATTTTTTAAATAAAAGGAAATTTAAGTATTTCATAATACTTCTAGAATTTTCAAATATATTCTAGGAGTGTTAATAAAGAGTTAATAACTAAATGTATTGATTAATTATAGGGTTTCTTTTAATTACAAAATGAGATTTAAGATTTCTATAAATATCTTCTACAATTAAAGGTATAAGCAAAAATATTCACCTGTTTCTTGTTATTAAATAACTAAAACATTTTCTTACTTTATACTTTTAAATTTTTATATTTGTAGTATGAGTTCCATATATTTTATAATATTTTAATATAAAAAGAACAATAATAATACATGAGGAAGAAAAAAGGGAGACTTCAAGAAATTTTAAGTAAAGCATTATATGCTGATGATCCTCATACATATATTATTTCATATCGAGATTTTGATACAATACTTTCGATTCCTCTTTTAAAATTTATAGAAGTTTCACAAAATTTTGAGATTATTCCTGCAACCAGAATAATACAAGTTAAAAAGGGAGAGAGAATAATGTATGAGAAAAAATTTGTAGGAATTAAAGGAAATTAACATAAATAGGAATTATTATGAAATTAATGAAAATTATTAAATTATGTTAAATATCTAATTTATATATTGAATAGTAAAAACGGTAATAAAGAGGAAAGTGATCTTCCAAAAGGTTCGAATTTCTTTGGTATTTCTTATAATGATAGTAAAGACAATATAATTCACAATTCGAGGGGTCTTACTTTTAGTTCAACAATAAGCGGTCCACCACCACCAGATGACAATGACAAGCCACTAGGTCCACCACCACCAGATGACAATGACAAGCCACTAGGTCCACCA
>DAIPKY010000141.1:0-4035 GCA_036769505.1 Nitrososphaeraceae archaeon | reverse complement strand
ATCATTGGTAGAAAGATGGAATAATATCTATATCTGGATGTTAGTTGCTATTATTATAGAATCAAGTTTCCTATTTTTTATAAGATTCTCCTTATCCAATGGGTAGATTGGATAAATACCATTTTATTTTTTTCTTATTATAATAAATTGTTTTAAAAAAGTAATTTTTAAAAGTAATATAAAATTTCAGTTTTGTTATTGACAAATAATAACAGATAATGGCTTCCTCCAGGTCCACAAATTTCTTTTTCAGAATTTATGGGCAAAGACAAAACATCCAAAGTTTGTTGCTATAGTTGAAGGCACATCTAATTTAAACTTGAAAGAAATTGTTAAATTTTATCTGGGTTCAGAAGTTTTACAAAAATTGTTCAAATATCATAGTAAGAATGTAGTTGAACAACAAGTAGCTCCAACTCAATAGATAATTATAAATCCTAAAAAATTATTTCAATTTATTTATTATAAAATCAAGAATAAAAAAAACATCATTTTATATTCTTTATAAAATATAAAAACCTGGTAAAGATTTCTACCATTTGCAAATTCAGAATGAAATTAACATATTAAATTATTATCTAAAAAATTAATAATTTTAAGTATATTAGAATATGATATTGTATTTATATTACCATCATCTTTTTTTGTTACTCTTTATCTGCAGTAGTAGTATTAGTTTTTTTAGATACTAAATCTTTTAGAACATCAGCTATGTTTTCTTTTAATATTTCGTATTGATCTTTAGTTATCTTTCCTCTAATAAAGTCATATTTTAGAAATTTGACTTTATTTATTAAATTTTTAATTGAAATATCAGGATTATCTAAATTCTGTTCCTTAAGAATATTTTTTAGATGTTTATTGGCAGTTCTTTTTTGAAAATATTCCTTGGTTGATTTAGTAATAGTTGGAATAAAAAAGCTAAATACAGCTCCAACAAATATCGCAATATATTCGGAGGGAATTTCATCAAAATTAATTAACCGATTTCTTTCATTAAGAAGGTTAAGATTCAAGTAAAGTATTTTATTGTATATGTTTTCGTTGGTTAGTGAATTATTAAAACTAGATTCGATAAAATCATTTTCACCTATTACACTATAAGATAGATTGAGGGGAATAACAAGATTTTTTTGGTTAGAATCAGATTTAGCAATAATATCAAGAGGAAGTACACCTTTTCCGCTTAATAGTTTAAATTGATTTACTTGACTAAAATTAATTGATAAATTATCATCATCAGAAAGATCTTTATTTAGGAGTTCAGCTTTCACATTTAAATTGTATAAACCAGTGTTATTAAATTCTAGAACAATCGAGTTTTTGCCCTTGTTGATATTTATTGATTTATCTTCTAAAATCAAATCTGGACGTGGAACATGAATTTTTCCAAAAATATGGGAAAACTTGTAATCTTCTGATTTCCTTCCCACTTCAACCAATAATCCATAATTTGCAGGATAGCCTATTTGGGCAAGGTCCAAAGTAACCTTAAACCCATCTGGGATGATAGATAAATATTTTTTAGTGAGCTTGGAGGAAAAGAATAGCGGTTGAAAGTCATAGTCTAAGAGTTCATATCCTCTTATATTCCAGTCAAGTTTTTCAATTACATCCTTCGAATTTATTGTTCTTGTTATTATTTCTTGTAATTCCTCGCCCTCCAGCATCTCGGTATGATTTGAATGATTTTGTGTAAAACGAGAAAAGTTTGTAGTAGGAGAATTTAACTTGTTATCATTCTAAGAATTTGAAATATCATGAGTTAACAAATACCTATAATTATAACCTAAGAATCCAGTTGTTTCGTCATCATCAGAATCTATAAATATATTAATAAAAAGGTTCTGTGGAACAGTGGTACTATTTAATAATGCATTTTTAAGTTTATCTAGAAAATCATTAAATAAAAATTTTATTTCAATATGAGTACCATTACTTGTTACATATACTCTGTCTAAGTCACTACTTTGTTGTAAATAGTTAAGAGTTTTATTGAAACCATCATCTGGACCATAATATATGTAATTTTGTAATTCCTTACTGAGAAATTCAGTTTTTAATTTAGGAGAAAATCCATATACATCAGAATATAAAAAAGACCTAATAATATAAAATAAAGAAAGAAAAAAATACCAGCAATTGCAATTTTCAATAATGAAGTTTCAAATACTTTCTATAAAAATTTTGTCTAATTATGACTATTATTGTATTGAAATTATACAATAGCTGATCCTACTTTGTAGAAGGGTTCAAATCCCACTGATTTCATTTATTGTTTCTTAATTCCTGTTAATATTGATTTATAACTTATAAGGCGATTTTAATTTGATGTTGTTGTTGTTGATTCATAAAAAGTAAAGTTATTTCTCAGTTTATATTAATTTTATTATGAATTCTAGATTAGGCTTATTAAAATAAGAATAGCATATTAAATATAAAATATATTTTCATAATGAATTATTTCACAGGACAAAATCTTAAATAGAACGCAATCATAATCTTTGTAATGTTATCTGTGTCATGTAGAGATGTTGGAGTAGACTGTGATTTCAGAGGAACTGGCAAAACAGAAGAAGAATTAATGAATAACTTGATTGATCATGCAATTAAGGATCACGGCTATACTCGTGAATATGTGATGAAACCTGAAATGCAGGAAAAGATAAAAGCCAAAATTAAAGAATCTTGAAAATATGGCTCTGCAGGGAGTCAATTATCAGTGCTAAAACACTGACTATTCATTTTTGTAGGATTTTTTATGCTATTTGAAATGTTTTAGTTGATTTCAAAGTTACTTTGAATCTCTAGATTCTTGGTTGGAGCGAAAAGTTGGAAAATTTCATATCCCATTGGTTTATTGCTGAAAAAATTGATAAATGTTATTTAGTATAGTCTGTTAGATTACTGTAATTCATAAATTTAGACCCTTGTTACTAGAAGGGCTCGGATGTGTATAAACTGATTTTGACATATTTTTGTAGTTCAAAAATATGACTGTATAATCAAAGCAAATTATTATTCAGAAAACTCTTTCTGATAAATATATAACTTGCAGTAATTGATCTGAAAATTCTTTATCGTTTAAAAATCTTAACTTAAAACAGCCATCACATATCCAGATTCTTTGTTGTTGATTAAGAATTTTATCTTGTATTACTGCCAAGTTAGTGGCTCTATTCCAACACCTAGAACTAGGAGATTTACCAATATAGTTTTGACATCTTGCTGTTTTAACCTAACTGACACCTCCTTCCATATATCTCTCATTATAATATTATTTTCTCTATTTGATATTTATATTTGTAAAAATAAGATAGAAATATAATTTGAAAAATTATTGTGTGACATATACTATTTAATTTGTCTGTTTATTTCTCATTACAAAGTTAGTTATGACAAATTTAACATATCTAAGATTGGAAGAAACATTATCTCTTCCTTTACTATTTCAAAATTCTAAATTAACAACAATAAGAAGAATAGCAATTGATGTTTAGGGATTAGATAAAATCTCTAATATCAATAACAGAAAGATAATTTATCATTTTATTACATGATTGTTCCCAATCTTCTATTTTAATATTTACCAGCAATAATTGTCTTTAACATCACATCATCATTTCTTGAATTTGCTACGCCTTGGTTTATCTCTTTTTCTATAGCCACAACATGGACGGATTCAATAAAGAACCTTGTAATATAAATTTGAATTATAATGTGAGGCTACACATTGTAAAATGTTATTTAACCCTACTAGTATACGGGCCCGGAGGGTTTCTAGTTCTCATTATAACAGGGTTCGGTAACATAATAAATAAGTATTACTTTTTACTTTAAACCTTCTCTAATTTCACCAGTAAAATTAGATAGTACATCAGTTCCTCCTAATGCTGTTTTCTTAGCTGCTTCTCCAAGCTGATTAAGAATATTTTTTGCCTCACTAGGGCTTATTATGCCAGTAGAATTATTTGCAACTTCTGATGCCATATCTTTTATTTTTTCTGCAGTATTTTTTATTAAATCTGTTATGCT
>DAIPKY010000140.1:2407-4053 GCA_036769505.1 Nitrososphaeraceae archaeon | reverse complement strand
TAACTATGTTACAAGTTAGTTATAAATCCTATTAAACTTGAGAATTAAATGTAAATTATAAAGTGAAATCCTGAATATCAAATTTTCTATTGAATAAACAAAAGGTAAAGCAAATTTCCGAGTATTATTTACGAAGCAGTATATAAGAAAAAAAATAAAAATAACATATTATTTTGATTTACAATTACCAAACATCCATTGTATAATTTGTTTATAAGTTGAATTTATGTATGAAGATAAGTTTATTTTGAAATATAATCTTTAAAACAAGAAATATTTAAAGATTTGAAAAAATTTGTTTAAAATTTAGTTGTTCTATTCTCCTTTATCTTTATCGTCTTCACCGTTCTCTCCACCGTCTTTCCCATCTTCATCACCATCATTGCCATCTTCATCACCGTCATTGCCACCGCCATCAGCAATTTGACCTTGGGTCATTCCTGTCATGTTACCACCTTGGCCTTGGGTCATATTTCCGTCTTGGGTCATTCCTGTCATGTTTCCCCCTTCTGAGGTCATTCCTGTATTGTTTTGTGCAAATCCTGCTGGTATTATTCCTGCAATTAAAGCAAATGCAAGAATGGATGATATTACTATTGAATTGATTTTGAAATTCATTATTGCTTTTTACTTTAAACTATTATATAATATTTGAAGTAAATTATTTCTAGAAAAATCTTTTGTTTTCTTTCTGGCTAACATTAATCTAAAAATTTTTATTGTAATATTTTCCAAAAATAAAACCTCTAGATCTAACTATAAAAAAGATCGAGAAAAATTTAATTTAATACGGCCATCTAGATACAAGTTAGAGTAGGACAAGAAAAATAAATGACATGCCAATTGGCCATTTGTTTTCCCTTGAGATGCTAAATACTATCTAGAGTATTTATTATTCTAAAACTACTATTATAGAAAATTTTATATTCTTAATATAAAATATCGTTGTATTTATTAGTTGAATTTATGATTTTCTATGTCAAAATTAAATTTTTTGATATCAAAGGAAAGACCTTCTTGGTACAAGCCTTTAGATATACTCTTTATTATTCCCTCCTCAACCATTTTAATCCTTCTCTTATTTGCTATAAGGTCTGTTGGAATATCGATATCAATTTCTAAAATTAATTTTACTCGCTTTTTGAACACCATAATTATAATCTTCTAATATAAAGGAATTATTTTGATATTTAGTTCTGTCGCTTTCAAAAGTTTTTTAAGTTGATGGTGAAAAAAGGATAAGGAATTAATGTTACGAAATTTGATGAGGATTGGAATGAGATATAATAGCAAAAGTAATAATAAGAATAAATTAATTTTAGAGAATTAACTTTAACTTAAAATAACAAGTTCCAAAATATTTCTGAAACAAGATTATTCAAGATTTATGTATGTAAAACTATTTAACTAGAGAAATTCTTCTAATATCTATAAATAATTTGTTTTCTATCAATATATATGTCACTACAAGATTCTAATGCAATCAAATACAATTGTAAATGTGGAGAATCTTTTTTTTCACTTGAAGAATTAAATGAACATACTGATTTCATAATTCAACATTTTATTTAATGGTTTAATATGTGTCCTTATGATAATATAATATTTATAATCTTCATAATAATGTTATATAAAAGACACTATAA
>DAIPKY010000140.1:0-2307 GCA_036769505.1 Nitrososphaeraceae archaeon | reverse complement strand
TACATGACAGATAATGTAAATGACTTTAATCAAAACAAAGCATTCGATTGGAAAGAAGATATTCCATTTTTTTCCTCATTTTCTTATTTTCGTAGTTATTATATGAATAAATGGCTCGAAGCAACGGATAATGAAGCCAATAAACTACTAAAATCACAGCACTTTCTTGAGCAATTTCGAGAATATATTGAAAGTATAATCAAATTTGAAAAGGTTTTGGAAGAGGAAAGCAATAAAAACAATACCAACAATCTCTATTTTTCTATGAATGATTTAGATAAAATAACTGATAAATTTCAAGATTATTTCAATAAAGGATTTATTTCATTTATTTTTGACCAACAAACACTATATAATGTAGAATTACAAATGGACACTTTTAGACTCATAAGATATAATAAACAGGCTGATAATAAATTTCAAAAATCAGAATTAAAAGTAAATTCTCAACAACAAAAACAAAGAATAACTCAGGATAATAAATCATTACGACAATTAACTCCAATTTTAATGGTTTATGCACCTATTAATCGATATCAAATTCTAGATATCAATCAAAAGAGAAGTATTGTAAAGAAATTTCTTTCAAAAGGATTTGATGTTTTCCTTATTGATTGGGGCTTACAAAACACTGAACAAGTAAATAATGGTAAAAGTTCAAAACTAATAGAAGATTATATTAGTTTTATAGATAAATCTATAAATAAAATAAGGGAATTAACAAAAAGCAATACCATTAACCTTTATGGATACAGTTGGGGTGGCCTTCTTTGTACCCTATACACTTCTTATCAAAACTTCAGCAGAAATATAAAAAATCTTGTGTTACATTCGTCTCCACTAGATTTTTCTAAAGACAATACAATAATTTCAGAATGGTTACGAAAATTTCCAAAAGATGAATATATTGACAAATATAAGGAAATGCATGGAAATCTTATAGATACATCTTTTTTTATGCGAAATCCTTTTAAACATCATTTTGATGATTTAAGATATGCTTTCACAATGCAGAAAGAGACTAATGCTAGTAGCAACAGCAGCAATCTTAATCCAATAAAAGAGAATTATCAATATATTGACCCATTTCAACTATTAGTAGATACAATTCGTCTTAGAACGTGGATTACTAATACTCCAGACTTACCAGGAGATTTGTTTAAACAATTTGTAGATTATTTTTATTGTCAAAATGCCATTATTACAAAATATAACAATAATGAAACACAATTATTATCAAATTCATCCACTCAAAATAAAAATATCAATTCTAAAACTGCCTCTGTTGAAAATTTGAATAAAGATAATAACAATAAGTCGCCTTTTTCTTCTATGGAAAAAATAATAGCAGAAATGGATATTACTAGGATTACTATGCCTACTTTAAGCATAGTTGGAAAAAATGATGATTTGATATCTTATGATTCTTCTATATCTATAAATAATTATATTGCTAGTTCTGATAAGTATTTGATTGAATTTCCAGGAGACCATATAGAATTATGCGTAAGTGAAAATGCACATAGAAAGGTTTGGCCAAAAGTAGTGGAATGGCTAGAACAACACTAATTTCGATAATATTTTATAATTTAGTTTTTTTATCCGTCCCTATCTCCTGTTAGTGCTTTATTGGTTATATTCTGTTAACCTAAAAGTTGCATAAAAAGAAATGCACCTAACAATACTTTATTTGCCAAATATTTTGAAGAACAATAGGTTAAATATAAATAAAAATAAAAATTATGATCTAGGCATTATTTTGTTTATCCTTTGGATAATATGTTCATTACTTTTTATATAATCATCAAAGATATTAGTGCATTCTTCCACATCTATACCAGACATCATATTAGCAGTTACCCAATGAGCAAAATCTTCTATTGTTCGCATGTATAATGCTGAGTTTTCGCCTGCAGTGGCTAATTTCTCGAATTGGTTTGGAGTTGTCTCACCTTTCTTTTCATTCATATTAATCTAATAAATTCATTGGAAACTCTTGCTTTTTATTATTGCTGTTTTTGTTCTGTACCATCAATCTCTATTACTGGGACCTTTTCTATTTTTGCTAGTTCAAATGCCGTTAGAATATATAGAAAACAAAAGTTATGGATTGGTGTCAAAGAGCATACATGCGTACCAATCCATATCCAATATCTTATTTGTGGACGCCTTTTGTAAATATTTGATTTCAATTACTAATGACTTTATAGTTGATACATTTTCAAATCCTCTAGAAGTAATATCTGCGTTTCAACCAGAATTATATGATTTACTTTTAATTGATATCAAAATGCCAAAGATGAATGG
>DAIPKY010000139.1:0-4064 GCA_036769505.1 Nitrososphaeraceae archaeon | reverse complement strand
TCATCTATTAAAAAATTATAAATATGTCTATATGCCCTCTCTATTAAATTATTCTCAGTTTTTGTTATCATTCCAATTTGAAACATTGGAACTTTTTCTATTATTGCTTTTTTAACCTTAATTTTTTCAATTATTTTCCTTTCATTATCTTCATATTTTAATTCTTTTTTATTTAATTTTTTTTGTTCTATATTTAAGTTCTTATCAAGATCTGCTAGTTCTAGTTCCGTAAGACGATTATATGGTATCGGTACTCGTGAAATTGGAGTTAAAATTGTTTTCATTGAGTTAAAAATTGTTTTCATTTTTTCTATTCTTCTCTTATTTGCAAATAAAATACGCATATCTACAGTATCTTTTGCTGCTAGGATTATTACGTTTCCACTTGATTTTCTTCCAGTTCTACCTTTTCTTTGTATGTGTCTAATTTCACTCGCAACTGGTTCATAAAATATAACTAATTTAACTTCAGGAATGTCTAACCCTTCTTCTGCTATCGAGGTTGCAACAAGTACATGAAATTCCTTTTTCCTAAATGAATCCAAAATAATAGATTGTTCATTTTGCTTCATTCCAATGTCATTATTTCTAGTTGATTGACCAACAAATCTAAATGATTTAATTCCGGTTTTGTTCAATTCATCTACAATATGAGTTGCAGTATCTCTATAATGCGAGAATATCAAAATTTGAGAACTCCTGCTATCATTTAATAATACATTTGGCTTTTTATTTGCAGAAGTATCTAATTTTTCTTTTTTACATAGATTAAGAATATAAAGTAGTTTAGGATGTTCAGTAACATTTTCTAATAGTTTGAAAATATCCTTCATTCGAGGATCTTTCAGAATTAAAGAATGTGCTTTTCCTTCGCTTGATTCCATTCTTTTTATAAAAGTTTTTAGAGAAAAGGGGCCTTGACTTTCTATCAGTTCTATACAGTACATCAAAGATAGAGCAGCAGATTGGTTCAATAGAGCTAGAAATAAGGGCCCTTTTTCTTCATTTAAAGTGAACTTTAAATTTCTTTGTAGAATCTCTGCAAGTTCTAATAAATCTCTTTTAAATACATACTCTATATTATTTTTTTTTATTAGTCCTCTAAAAATTAACCATCGTAATTTTTCTTGTAACATAGATTTGAATAACAGGATAATTTGTCTATATTTTTCTGATAATTCTACATATTCCCATTTTAATTCTATTGGGTTCACATATGGTTTGACATCAGCATCTTCTTCATTTCGATATTCAATATGTTCTATGTAAAGATTATTACATATTTGTTGTATTCTGTTTTTGTCAGAGCCAGGACTTGCAGTCATAGCTACAATTAGAGGATTTGGTGATTGTTCCATATATTTTTTAGAAATAAGAGTGTAAGCATAATCTTTTATAGCTCTATGAGCTTCATCGAAAACTATCAATCCAAAATCCTTCAAGTTTAAACGTGACTCATTCAAATCATTTCTTATTACTTCTGGTGTAGCAAAAATCAATTTTATTGATTTATTATCCCATATCATTTTTCTTGTTGAGGGAGAAATTTTACCTGTTACTAATATTTTTTGATCATCCAATACTTTAAGAAATGAAGAAAAAGATAACAAGTGTTGTAATACCAATGGGCGAGTTGGTGCCATTATTAAGATTCTATTGTGTTTATAATTATACAAAATTTCAGCACAGATCAGTGCAGAAATAATTGTTTTACCTAGAGAGGTAGGTAAAACAATTAAGGAATTTTTATCTTTTGATGAATTAAAAATAATATTCTGATATAATCTAGACTCAATAGAATTATTTTTAATAAGTGGATGTACTATGAATCTTTGAATTTCATGTATGCTTTCTTCTTTTTTGTTTTTAAAGTCTGACATATGGCAAATGCATTTATTTGAAATAATATATTATACTAAATAATTTAATTCTTTTTGTTTTATTTTATAATAATTTAAAGGTTAATATAAAATATATTAATATATTTATATAATAAAAAAAAATATATTACTGCTAAAATTATCTCTATTTACTCACTAAAACAAATTACTATTAGTAATATATACTAGGAACATAAGAATTAGTATATTAATAATTTTAAAGTATATTAATTATATACTTTTTAAACCCTGTTTTCGTCTAATACTTGTGTTAATTTCACTTGTTCCTGAAGATATAATTTCTATAAGTTTTGCATTTTTATTATTCGGTTTTGTTCTTAGTAAACGTCCAAGTCTTTGAATAAATTCTCTTTTGCTTCCAGTTCCACTAACTATTATACCCAATTCAGCATCAGGAACATCAACTCCTTCATCCAAAACTTTTGAAGTTACTAAAACCCGATATCTGCCATCTCTAAAACCATTTAATGCATCTTCTCTTTCTTGCTTACTAGACTTATGAGTTATAAAAGGAATTAGAAATTTATTGGAAATTAAATAAACTAATTTATTATGTTGTGTAAATATAATAGTTCTCATGTGTGGATTTTCAATAAGGATTTTACGCAATTCTTCAATTTTAGATTCGCTATTTAATGCAATATCTAAAGCTTTATTTCTTGCCAGTAATGCATTTCGAGCGGACTGATTTTTTCCTGATATCATAATTAATTTTTGAAATCCAATTTGACCATATCTTATTCCTAGTTCCTGTAAATAAGACAAATATTGATCATAATTTTTATGATATTCTATTTCCTCTTCTGGTAACAACTTAACATATCTTTTTTCTACTATAAAAGATGCAATATGTTTATCCTTGGCTAACTCATTAACAGATGATTGATATACTATTCCTCCAACTAATCTAGGAAAATCTAAATGTAGATTATCTTCACGTTCATATGTAGCCGTCAAACCTAATCTATAAGGAGATATAAATTGTTCTGCAATGGTTCTATATCCTGGTGCAGCCAAATGATGTACTTCATCAAATATTACAAATGCAAATTTGTTTCCTATAAATGATGAGCGAATAAAAGCTGAATCATATGTAGATACAGTGATACCTGTGATGTTTGAGATACCTCTACCAATATTCCCAATTTCTATTTTTTGAAAATATTTTGATAAAAATCTTGTCCATTGCTCCATAAGATCCAAGGTGGGAACAACGATCAGTGTAGAAGAATTTACTATTTCTATTAATTTGATTGCTATTATAGTCTTTCCTGAACCTGTAGGTAATATTATACATCCTTTCTTTCCTGCAGTAATCCAATTTTCAATTGCTTTTTTTTGATAGGATCGTAATGATAATTCTATATTTTCAATTTTCAAATTTGGAATAGGAATTAAATCCATAACATTATTCTCATATTGAATACCACTATTTTGTAAATATGTAATAATATCTTGATAATAGAATGCTTGTGCTCGTAATTGATTTGTTCTTGGATCTATCAATGAATAGGGAATTTGATTAATTCCAGAAATAACTATAGAACCTTTATCATAGTAAAGGTTTACTTTAGTATTTATAGACAATTAATATATTATACAATTATTATCTCTTAAAAAGAAATCGGATTAGCTATATATCTTGAATACATATATCATAATTTAATATGTAGGTCTTTTTCTCCATGCAAAAATCATAAAAATGAATGGAATTAAGAGTATAGCAGTAGCAATAAGAACAGGTTGCATTATTTCATTATTGACTGGAATTCCAACAGCATAAAAATACGGAAATGGATATAAGCCTGAAACAAAAAACCACATTGCTACAACCATAAGAATGTAGGGACCATTTCTCCGTAGAAATCCTGGAGGTTTTTTATTTGAAATTGCGCATCTTTTGCATTTTCTTTCAGAAAGAATCAAACATGAAGTACATACTGTCTCATTACAATATGCACAGATTATTTCACCAAATCTAGATCCACATATATAACATTGAACCAATAATAATAGTATCTATAGTCATTATGACATATTTAATATTTATTAGATGTTTTTATTTATTCTCTTCTGCAAAAAGGGCTTCTAAAAATTACTTATAGTTCAAATAGCATAAAATTTCTAAAACTAAAAAAAAAAAATTAAAATAATGTTTGAAAT
>DAIPKY010000044.1:869-12655 GCA_036769505.1 Nitrososphaeraceae archaeon | reverse complement strand
TCAGCTGGTTTACTTGCAGTATATGTAAGTGTTCCTTGATATATTGCACCATCATCTCTAGGGGGCAAAATTAATGCTAATTGATGAGCTTCATGGCCAGGCAGAGGATCCTGTGTAGAGGTTACTGTTCCTTGTTGAGCAAATGATTTACCTACTGATATCGTAGCTGCATCTGGTTTTGATTGTGCTGCTTTTGCCACGCTAGTAGCATTTGATGCTTCACTGCTGGTTGCATTGGATGATGATTTATTACTAGTATCATTTACAGATTGAAGACCTGTTGCTTGAGCGCTAGTAGAATTGCCTGATTCAGTGCTGGAAGCATTAACAGATTCAATCTCACTTTCTTGAGCAAAAACCGAGAAGTGAGGAAGTTGTGTAGCTGTCGCCAAAATTGTTAGTATAAACATGCTAAATATTGTAGAGGTTATTGTTATACCTTTAAACATTAGACTATGGGGGAATACAAAGAATTTAAAGTTTCCTATAGAACTTTTCTTTGCAGAATAATCAATAAAAATATTCTATAAAATGATTAGAACAAGAAATTAATTCCGAATTTTGATAAACTTTTTCCAAAAACCATGAAATTCTTAATTAATTTTTTCGACTGCTTCTATATGGCATTCATGTCCTCTATGTTCTTTATCTATTTTTTCGGCTTCTTCATTAGTAATTGGGAACCGCTCAAGATTGAGATTTTTTTCACCCATTTTTTCTAGAATTACTTTCTTACATTGATCACAAATTAACTGAAGTAATATAGCCATAGGAATAATATATTTAATATGAAATATATTAGTTATTAAAAAAAAGTTTTTAATCTATTTAATAGAAAATATTAAAAATGAACTTTAAGACTTGCGCTTATTGTGGTAAAAAATTTTCCGATTTAGGATGGCCTCACATTGAAGGAGATTCTAATAGAGGTGTTATTAAGATAGAACATTTTTGCTCTGAGGAACATAAAGAATCATTTCTTAAATCAAAAGAATAAGCATTTATAATATTATGTCAATAATCACATTTTCTTATATAACTCTTCTAATTAATGACCGAATTTTACCTACCATATTATCTTTAATTTTATTTTCTCCGGTTTTTACATAACACGCTTTACAAAGAGCTTTAAGGTTAGCAGGACTATTATCTTTTAATGATCCGTTAATATGGGCAAAAAATGGAGTCTCTTGTGTGTTAAATTTAATGGAACAACTTTGACAGCGATACCGTGCTCGTTCCAGGACTGTTTGTCTGATACCCAAATTAATTTTACGGAATTTTTTTTTATTATTGCTACTTTTTCCGGATTCGGCGTTAAACATTGATAATTTAATATCCTTTCCTTAAAATTAACTTTTTCGATCACATCATTAAATAGACTATAATCATTTGTTATCAGAAATAATTACTTTTCCACGCATTGTAGATGGATGTAAGGAACAATAATATTCAAAAGTGCCTGATTCTCTTGAAGCAATCGCTGTAGTAAAATCTTGAGCTGAGTAAAGGTAACCTGTATTTACATTTAATTCATCTATAATAAAATCATGTCTTACAAAATCTTTATTTAGAATAGTAATTTTTTCCGGCTTATTTCTCTCAATATGCAGTGTAGGATTTGTATTGTTAAAAAAATTGTTTTCTGCAACTAATAAAATCCCTTCGGCATCCATATCATTCTCTTTTACTGGATTGAGGAGATTACCAATTCCCCATAATGAACCTACTATAATAAAAGATATTACAACTATTGCAATTAAATTATTTAACATAATTCTTATCTTTTATTATCCGAAATTTACTTCATGGAAACATAATACAATATTCCAAGTATATTAACCAATTTTATGTTCCATATTTTATACCTTTTGTAGTAATTGAACGAAGACATTCAATAACAGATAAGACTGCCAGGTAACTTGTTTTGGGATTAGTCGGACTAGGAATATTTTTGACGCGTACTATTAATTCACCAAATTTTCCTATTACTTTGATTTCATGTTTATTAATACGAATAGACGGATCGGCAATGACATTAACCTTGGTTTTTTCAACACCTATCCCAGCAAGACCTAATAAGGCTGCGACATTCACATTGGAAGGAAAATTTTGAACTGCCTCAATAGCTGATCCTTCAAAAATTAGTGTTCTTTTTTTGAAAGAATCTACTGTCAAATTGTTATTTTTAAAAAATGGAGAATCTTTAAGTGAATTTGGATTCTTTGTTGTTGTTAGAGTTACATAACTTATTGAATTTTTTACACTCTTGAGAGCATCTATTCCAGCAATAGCTCCTGATGGAACATAAATATTTGTATCATTACGCTCTACATTTCTTATGACTTCAGAAAAAAAATCGGAATTAGCAAAAGCACCTACACTCATAACTAGTACATCTTTCTTGAATAAAATAAGTTGATTAAGATAACTATTTATAGCATTTTGTGAAGCAGCTTCTACTACCAATTCAACATCTTTAAAAGAGTCCGACTTTATAAATTCATCAAAATTGTTAAAGATTCTTGGACTATTCTGAGATAATTTTGATTTAACAATTTGCGCATTCTCAAGTCGGATATCAAGGAGAGAAAGTAAAATTACATTTTCGGCCATGTTACTATCTACATTCTGGGCCAGCTCACTTCCTATAGCACCACAACCTATGATTGATATCTTTTTTTTCATAAAAAGGTAATTAAAGATTTTATTCTATGAGTTAAAATAGTTTCCTAAATAATTTTTAAATAGTTTATATTTAACAAATCATAAACAATTAAATTGCTCTGCATTTACAATAGTTTAGTTTTGTGATACTAGTGAAAAGAGTAATTTACCTTTTAAAGTAGACCAATTCAAATATAAACCTGTCATCCAATTGCTAACATTCTTTCTATCGCGGATCTGGCTTTATCTGCTGTTGATTTTGGTACTCTTATCTGATAAACATTATTTACTAAAGAATTGTAAACTTTATCGATAGTAATTTTTTTCATATATTGACATACTGCATCTTTTCTAATTGGAATAAAATTTTTTGTAGGGTTTTCTTTTTCCATTCTATATAATATTCCTGTTTCTGTAGCTACAATAAAATCAGTTTTAGATGAATTTTTTGCTCGTTCCATCATACCTTCGGTAGATAAAATATGACCTTCATTTATCAAGTCTCCTTTTGACATATGGTACATAGTTGAGGATGTACAACTGCATTCTGGATGGACCAAGAATTCTGCATTTCTGTACTCTTTCATCATTTTATTAATATCTTCAGCACGAATTCCAGCATGAACATGACATTCGCCGGGCCATATGAACATGTTCTTTCGTTTGGTAATCTCAGATACATATGAACCTAAGAACATATCTGGAAGAAAGAGAATTTCTTTCTCTGGAGATATACTATTTACCACCTTTACAGCATTAGAAGAAGTACAACAATAGTCTGATAATGCTTTCACCTCTGCAGAAGTATTAACATAGCTAACAACAATAGCATCTGGATGCTCTTTCTTCCAATTCATTAATTCTGAACAATTTATAGATGAAGCAAGAGAACATCCTGCATCTATATCTGGAATTAGCACTTCTTTATCTGGACAAATAATAGAAGCAGTTTCTGCCATGAAATGAACACCACAAAAAATAATATTTTTAGCATCAGTTTTTTCTGCTTTTCTGGAGAGAGCTAATGAATCTCCTATAAAGTCGGCTACATCTTGCACTTCTGGTAATTGATAATTATGTGCAAGTATAATTGCATCTCGTTCCTTTTTTAACGAGAAAATTTCTTTAGTATATTGATCCAATGTTAAACTCATTTATTATTTACATATATATGAGCAAAACATGATTTAAATTAGTACTATTTAGGATACCTTTGCCTTAAGTATATACATCGTAGGCATAGATTGCCTCTTTAAAAATTGCAATATATTTATTAGGAACATATATAAAATAAACATATGCCAACGCACGGATCGCTTACTAAGGCAGGAAAAGTAAAGGGTCAAACTCCTAAAGTCCAAGGAAAAACACGTGTTAGTCCTATTTCAAAAGTACGTAATAAAGAGAATTTCGTTAAAAGATTTGAGAAACGAGTACCCCCTGGTCAGAAAAAACCTGAACGTGGTGGAAGAAGAAGATAAAATCTAAATCCTTCTTATTTTTGTTACTAGTCTTTTATCTTTAAACTGAAATCTAATGATGGAGCAGAGTGTGTTAAATACCCTATTGAAATAATATCTGGTTTTAATTTGGCATAATTAATTATATTATCTAAGGTCACTCCGCCTGATATTTCAATTTTAACTAAATTTCTCAAACCTTCATCTACAAGCTTTAATAATGTATTTTTTGCCTCTATTACTGAAAAATTATCTAACATTATAATATTTACTCCGGCTTTAATGGCTTCAATGGCTTCCTCTTCATTTTTAACTTCACATTCTATTTTAATAAAAGATCCTACTTTTTCTCGAATTAATGGTATTATTTTCCTTATAGATTTGTCTACAGCAATATGATTATCTTTTATTAGCACCATATCATCAAGGCGAATTCTATGACTAATTCCTCCCCCTATGATAACTGCTTTTTTATCAAAGAACCGTAATCCAGGGGCAGTTTTTCTTGTTGATGCTATTGAAATTTGTGGATCTATTTGGTGAACTATTTCAACAAATTTGCGTGTGATTGTTGCAATACCGCTCATTCTCATGAGTAAATTTAATGCAATTCTTTCTGCTTTCAGTATGTCTTTGGCTGTTCCATGGATCTCCATAATATTTGCCTTAGGTGAGATTTTCATTCCATCTAATATATGAGGTGTTGACTTGCAATTGCAAATATCAAACAATACTTGTACTTCCTCTATTCCGCAGAGAATGCCTATAAAATCTGATTTAAATATGATGGTGGCAGTTACTGGTTTATTAGAATTTTCTAGATTTTCACTAGTAATATCACCTCTTCCTACATCTTCTTGTAAAAAATGCACTAAAGACTTTCTGAGATTAAGATGATCTGATAATTTTTTCATTAAGAGACTTTAAGTGCATATTTATGAGGGGTGGATATTTCTAAAGTTTTGGCAATAAGGGATGTTTTGGAATCAAAAACAATTACTATTCCTGACCAATCACTAGAAAGATCGGTAGAATTACAAATAGGACAAACCTTTCCCACTGTAATAGCTTTACATTTTTTACAAGCTAATTCTCTAGGCATTTATTATTTGGCTACTCCTTTTTTTTCTTTTGGTGATTGCGGTGTTTTAGCTTTTTCTATTTCTTCTTTAATCCAGTCAAATGAACCTAAAAATGGCTGTCTACAGGTTATTCCTATCTTTCCCATTGATGATCCTTTACCTAGGCTTACCGCTGTAATCCTTGCACGCATTTTCGAGCCGATCCTCAAGGAACGAGAAGATTGGTTGGCAATTATCAAACCTTGTTTAATATCACTTTTAAGATAATCATCAGTTATTTGAGAAAGATGTAAAAGTGCATCAGTTGGTCCAATTCTTACAAAGGCACCAAAATCAGTTATTTCTATAATTTCTCCCTCTACTATTTCTTGAATTTTAGGAAAAAAAGTCAATGCTTTGAATGTTACCTTGTGATAAGTCGCCCCATCTCCAGTAACTAATTTACCAACCGAGTCAGCATTAGCATCAATAATCATAATGACATAACCCAACTCTGCGCTGATCATACTTTCGTATTTTTCTTTTAAAATCCCAATTGCAGTATTTCGTAATGAATTTGTAAGTCTACTTGGTGGAATTCTAACAATATCAGTCATAGAAACTATATAAAACATGTTGGACGAGATAGGATATAATATATCAATTTATGAACCTTTTGTTTGCATTTTAAAAAAGAAACAAAAAACAGTTGAAAATTTTTCGACCAGATACAATATTAATTGAAGTGAAATCAATATTTAAATATTGCGAAAGAGCTTTCTATTATGATGGTTACAGTTGACCAGGTTCTTACTTCTTTAAAAAAAGTAATAGATCCTGAATTACATAAAGACATTGTCTCTATGGGTATGATAAAAGAAATGACTATTAATAATGATAAAATATCTTTTACCTTAGAACTTACTACTCCTGCCTGTCCTTTCAATAGTGAAATAGAACAAGATGTAAGAAATGTGATTTCAGATTTAGGTGTTAAAGATTTAGATCTAAAGGTTACTGCAAGAGTAATGGAAGGGAGATCTATTTCTTTAGATGAATTATTACCAGGGGTAAAAAATATCATTGCAGTTGCTAGTGGCAAAGGTGGAGTAGGGAAAACGACAGTTTCCGTTAACCTGGCGTTAGCACTTGCAAAAACTGGTGCAAAAGTAGGTCTATTAGATGCTGATATTTATGGTCCAAGTGTACCCTTAATGCTTGGATTAACCGATTCGCCTCAGGTAGTAGATGGTAAAATTCAGCCTCCAGTTTCCGAAGGAGTAAAAATTATTTCGATGGGTTTCTTTTATGAACAATCTCAACAAGCAGGAATTTATCGTGGGCCAATAATTTCTGGAATTATTAAACAATTTCTAACTGATGTAAATTGGGGTGAAATTGATTATCTTATTATTGATTTGCCGCCAGGAACAGGTGATGCACCATTAACAATTGCCCAGACAATTCCAATTACTGGAATTTTAGTGATAACAACACCACAAGAAGTTGCAATGAATGTAGCAGTCAAAGCAATAGGGATGTTTAACAAGTTAAATGTTCCTATTATAGGAGTCATAGAAAATATGAGTTATCTAGAATGTCCACATTGCAATTCTAACATACATATTTTTGGAAAGGGGGCAGGCCAAAAAATAAGTGACCAATTTAAGATTCCATATATTGGAGATATCCCTTTACATCCACAAATAATGCATGGTAGTGATATAGGCAAACCTGTTATTATCTCGGATCCCGAATCAGCCCAAACAAAATCATTCTTAAAGATTTCAAAATTAGTTGCTGGAAGGGTAAGTGTTCTAGCGGCAGAAATGCAAGAGCAGGAACAATATGAGGAAAAACAAGAAGAAACTTCTGATAATGATAACTTAAAGCAAGCAGAAAATGCCTCTTAGAGATGAACATATAAACATTCTAAAAAAACCTTTTGGTGAATTAATAAAACAAGAAGAAATATCTAAACAAAAAATTTTTTCTTTGGTGAAAGATTCTAAAGCTTTGATAACAGTAGGAGATGCTACAACTGAAAAAATTATTTCATTTGATCTGACTCCCGATTTATCCATAATTGACTGTATAGAAAGACGTATTAGAAGAACAGAATCTAAAATTTTAGAACTCAAAACTTTCTTTTTAACCAGCTCTCAATTCAAGCAATATCAATGTAAAAATCCAAAGGGAACTATAGCAAAAGAAGCATATACTATTATAAAAAAAATATTAATGAAAGGAGAAAAAGCTATTGTTTTTATTGATGGTGAGGAAGATATGCTAGCCTTAGCAGTCTTTGCTCTTGCTCCTCTGGATTCGGTAGTTTTTTATGGTCAACCATTAGAGGGATTAGTTAGCGTAAAAATAGATACTAAAATAAAAAATAAATCAAGAAATTTGCTAAATAGTATAGGAGTTGAATAAATCTGGGGGATGATGAAGTGGTGGCTGTATGAAGAAATATCTAATGATTTGAGAAACCATTATCTGACCCGTATTTTGTAATTAGGCAAAAGGTCAATTGTTACTTTTCAGGAGTCACATCCACAACCATCATTCTCATTATTACCGATTTTAATACCATACAACTTGATACAGTCGTTACATATACTTTGACCGAGAGAAATAGGAGAATTACAAAATGAGCAGACATTCCTAAAGTTTTCCATCACAAGTATGTTTATGCATTTCTATATAGTTTTTACTCTAAGATTGATATTTGAACCATAGAATTTGTTATATTCATTCCTTAAGCATGACAGGAACATTCACATTTTGTTAATTTTATATCAAAGGAGCAATCAAAGTTAGGACCACAAACATCACTAATAGGAAGATCCACTGGACAGTCAGAATGACGATCTCGTTTACAGAAAAAAGAAATTTTCACAAAGATCATAAACTAAAGGGACATTAATTTTTAACTATGAAGATAAAAATTTCTAATCAAGTTCGATATTAAATAATTGCGGAGCATAAATAGATCCATCTCTTACTCTTTTTACTTTTGAAACCGAAAGATAATGCGGCCAAAGTGTAACCATTATCGCTCCCATTGGAACATTTTCGGGAACCTCAATTAACACGATATCATTAGCCAATACACCATATTCGTTGACTAATTTGGACTTGGCTAAATTTATTAGATCTAGCGGCATGCCGCTACTATATAAATAAATTTGCCCTGAGTAATCTATTTTATGATTCATATTTTAATTTATTATATAAAAGAAAGTATAATAAATTATTATAAGATAAAGAATATTAATTCAACTTCCAAACTAAAACATATGATAAAGTCTTGATTTTATACAAAGATAGTTAGAGTTCATCAATATGATATTTTGACATGCATCCTTTACACTCATATATTTCATCACCAACAGGTCCAGATACATTGAATCTTACTATAGTAGTACATTTCGGACATCTCCCTTCAACACTTTTAGTCTTTCTTTGAGGTTTAATTGTGCGTCTTTTCCTACTTCCCATCTTATCTTATTGTAATTGATATACTGATTTATAAACGTCTTTGAAAAATTTTAGGAATTTACAATCTATTAGAATTATTACATTTTTAATAAAGGTGTATTTAATTCATATGGAAAATTAGATTAAATTAAATAAAAGATTCTAAATACATATCTTTATAATTGACATTACCAACAAAATGTTCTTTTTTTAATCATGTTACACAATGTGATATTCCACCTTCCTACATATTATCAATTATAGAAACTGAAGAATATTTAATTGGAGTGTCATGTCTAGAGCATTTAGAATCGATAAAATCGAAGATAAAAAAATTACAACAAACTAAATCCATTCCAAATGGAAGATTAAAGATCGAAAATATCAAAATGGTTTCCACCACTTGTATAAAGGGATCACCAGAGGATTATCAAGAGGTTTATTCTAAACGTTTAAGCGAAAATTAATCGAAATAATGAATCACCACAATTAATACAGATTTTGTAATAGTTCTCTATTAACCAGGTATAATGGTTTTTTGTTAGAGAGTATAGTGTGCAAATTAATAGCAGCCACTTTAGACATTCTCTCCCGCGTTTGTACTGTGGCACTTCCCAGATGAGGTAAAAGGATGACATTTTTTAATTTCAATAGTTTATTTTGATTTGGTAATGGTTCTTTTTCAAATACATCCAAACCTGCTCCCGCAATCCATTTATTTTTTAGTGCTTGTATTAAAGATATTTCATTTATGATACTTCCCCTTGAAGTATTAATTATAAATGAAGTTTTTTTCATTTTCTTTAGTGCTATACTATCAATTAAATGAAAATTATCCTTATTAAAGTTTGTATGAATGGATAGGAAATCACTATTTTCTAATAATTGCTCAAATGTCACAAATGTGACATTTAATTTATTTTCTATTGATTTAGATAATCGATGTCTATTATTATAAATAATATTCATATTGAATCCATTAGCTCGTTTAGCCACAGCAGTACCAATATTTCCTAATCCCAGAATTCCTAAAGTTGAGCCATATATATTACTGCCAAGAAATAAATCAGGTGTCCAACCTTTTTTCCATTTTCTCTCAATTATATATAAGTGACCTTCAAAAATCTTTCGAGATAATGCAAGAATCAATGCAAAAGTTAGATCAGCAGTAGCTTCCGATAATATATTCCCAGTAGTAGTAACATAAATTCCTCTCTTGGTAGCCTCACATATATCAATATGTTCATATCCAGTACTGTATGTACTAATTACCTTTAAATTAGAACCAGCAGCATCCATAATATCAGAGTCAATTTTTTCTGATAATGTGCAAAGAATTCCATAAACATTTTTAACTTTTCCAAGCATAACTTTTTTGCTAGGAGAATCAAGTCTATTTGTCAACACGATATCATAATACTTTTTTAATAATTCTATTCCTATAGAATGGATCTTTCTTGTTATAAAAATTTTTTTTCTCTCCATTTATAGATTATAAAAAATTAACTTTATTTAATGTATAAAATGGAATTTGCATGTTATTTAATACAGAAAAAATTATTACTGTATTTAGGGATATTAAATTAGCATTGAAAAGAGGTACGATAAATCTCCCTTTACATGGTGGTCAGGCTCCGTCTTATTTGATAAAGAGGATGATAAAACTTTCGTCAGCAATTAGTAAGATAATTATAGAAGAAAATGGTTCTAAGGAATTTTTTAATCGAATATCTGATCCTCTTTGGTTCCAAGCATTTGGATGCGTATTAGGCTTTGATTGGCATTCATCTGGTTTAACTACTGTCGTTACTGGTGTATTGAAACAATCTTTAACTTCTCAACAGCATGGAATAACTATTTCAGGTGGCAAAGGAAAAAATTCCACGAAGCCAAAATATGAAATTTATAAGCTGGCTGAAAAAAATTACAATTTATCTACAAATAAAATTAATAAATTATTATATGCCAGTAAGATGTCAGCAAAAATAGACAATTCTGCCATTCAAGATGGGTTTAGTTTATATCATCACATGATCTTTTTTGATGGTGATGGTAATTGGACAATTATACAACAAGGACTAAATGAAAAATATAAGATAGCAAGAAGATATCACTGGATATCTGATAATCTTATCAACTTTATTATTGAACCACATAAAGGAATAATAGGAAACGAAAGAATTCCATTATGCTTAAATATGACGTCAAGAGAAGCGGAGGAAAATCGCAAAAGTTGTGTAGATTTAGTAAAGGAAGGATCCAATTCAATAAAATCTTCTATTTATAAAATTGTGGAAACAAACACATTTGAGAATTTAGATAAATGGATCCCTATGAATCGATCATCTTCTGATAGTAATAGTTTTGTAGAACAAATGCGCACATATATTGAGAAATATGATATGCCTAGGAAAATCAATTGGAAGACCATGGATGCATTATATGACATTAGTCCTACAAATTATGAGCATCTAATTTCCCAAAATGGAGTCGGTCCATCTACTATACGTGCCTTAGCTCTAATATCAGAAATTATTTATGGCAATAGAGCATCGTGGAGCGATCCCGTCAAGTACAATTATGCTCATGGAGGCAAAGATGGAGTGCCCTATCCCATAGCCAGAAAGACTTATGATAACTCTATAAAGTATTTGAGTGAGGCAATCAATGGATCTGAAATAGAAAAACTAGAAAAGATCTCTTCACTAAAAAGATTATCAATCTATTCCAATATTATTTTTAATACAAACGATTACGATTATCACGGTAAATAAACCGTTATTGTTACAGATAATTTCCTATCTAATTTTGTCTATGAATATTCTAAATTATACCTTATAAAATTAGAGGAAACTTTTATAAGAAATGTTTTCTTTATTAAATCGAAAGTTATGACAAACATCATATTAATTGTAATCGTTACGACATTAATTGTAACAATATTTGGATCCAATATCGGAGATGATATTCTTGCTCAAGAGGGTGCAATTACTCCAGAGGGATCTATTAATGACACAATGTCCGGTAAAAATGCAACTCAATGGGCCAATGCCACATTAGCATTTGCTCAAGAGGGTGCAATTACTCCAGAGGGATCTATTAATGACACAATGTCCGG
>DAIPKY010000044.1:0-769 GCA_036769505.1 Nitrososphaeraceae archaeon | reverse complement strand
TAAAAATGCAACTCAATGGGCCAATGCCACCTTGGCTGGCTCTATAGTATCCTAACATCTTTTTCTTGATGCTTTAACCTTTATTTTAATTATGTAAAAAAATTTTTTTACATACCTTTCAATAGATAATTTTGCCTAATATTTTTATTTCTCTATTATTAAATTTTCGCATTACATGGATATATATTATTAATTAATATCAGAAGTTCATTTCTCTAGCTCCTTTATGCTGTTGCTACTTTTCTACCAATAGACTGTAGACGGATTTCAAAAAATACAGATCCAAAAAACTAGAACCAGACAAATGGATATGGCGAAGGTTGACTAATGATTAAAAATACATGCCTTTAATTTTTTTGATTATGTTTATGTTTCTTATAATATACTTATCAAAAAAACAACAAGCCTTGCAACAAAAATGTAGTATTTATATAATAAAAAAACATTATTATATTACATTTAATCATAGATTTAATAAGACAGATTTAATCACTTATTTTATAATGAGTTCTAGGATAGATATCTTGATTTTACATAGAGAAAGAGTCTATATTATATTTGAGCATAGACAAATGAACTCTCATGAATATCTGGGATAATTTGGCGCCAAAAATGAATCCTTTCGCTAAAAATATTTCTCAAACTTTTCATCCCTTTATAAAATGGGCAGGAGGAAAATCACGTCTTATTTCTCAAATAAAAAATTTTATTCCTAAAGAATTTAATAATTATTTTGAACCTTTTGTAGGCAGTGGAGCATTATTTTTTT
>DAIPKY010000138.1:0-4094 GCA_036769505.1 Nitrososphaeraceae archaeon | reverse complement strand
TACCGATATGGGTCCAATACAAATTGGAGATAGATTTCATGCATGTGTAATAGGGCAAGACTTGAATCCTCCTGAAGGAAGTGAATGTGAAAAACGACTAATAAAACACCTTGACAAAACCAATGCTTTGGCTGCTCGATAGTACACCTAATTTAGCATATTTCATTTTTTTTGATAGCTAACGATGCAGATAAGATTAAAGCTCGAATTTCAAAATAGCATATCCTAAAACTAAACTGTGGATCTACAATTGACATGGATATTATGGATTTACATTCAATATTATTAGAGTTCAACTTTATTGCAATTGCAATAAAAAGAAAAAGAAGGAAGAGAAATTGAAATTCACATTACAACATGATCAAAAATAATAATGTAGAATAAATAGTATTTTCAATCAATAACTCTTTCTTTAGTTTTTTCTGCTTCGTATTCTGCTTCAGTGTCTCTATCAGGGTCTTCAATCTTTTTACCTAATGCTCTTGCTCCTGCCTTTATTTTATCATCTAATCCTACTTCCTCATCTGTTTCAATTTTTATATCCTTATCGTTTTCCATTGTAATTGTTGTTGCATTCATATATATATAAAAGTTAGATATTGAATCTTCTGATAAATTTTATATATTATTTATCATTTATTTTTTATAAAATATAACAAATACAATTAATTTATTTATTTTTTGTAATTACAATGTCTACTTTATTTAAAAACCATAGTATACTCAAGACAACTATAGGGATAATTATGACTTGATTGAAAAGTATATAATTATTACTTTAAGAATTAAGACAATTATATGTAATAGCTTAATCCAGAGGTAACCAATTACTATAAACACATGATAGAACTACAATACAACAAACTTGGCAAATATTCTATAGTTATAAAAATTTCTATGTCTTACTAAATACAAGACAATTGTTTATATTATTTCGAAAACGCAAATATTAAGAGTTCTGTTCTAATAAGGTAAAACCAATGTATAAACATACACATGTAAAAGATATTGAAAATGTATTAATATTACAAGGTGGCGGTTCACTGGGTGCTTTCGCATGTGGAGTTTGCAAAACCTTTGCAAAAAAAGATATAAAATTTGACATAATAGCAGGAACATCAATCGGAGCAATTAACGGAGCGATAACTGCTGGAAGTAAAAATGAAAATCCTCAAAAAGATTTAGAAGATTTTTGGATAGAGATAGCAGAAAGTAGTTATAATATCATACCTGATATCTTTTCATTTGATTATGATTATCAAAACAATCAGATTAAATACAAAAAGTCCCCTTCTGCATCAATAAATGCAGCAGTTTTTGGTGTTCCAAAATTCTTTGTCCCAAGATGGTTTAATTGGAATATATATAGGTATGATGCCTTAAATGATTACAGTATGTTACCATCATATTGGACTTATATATATGATAATACTTTATTGGAGAAAACATTAGAAAAGTACATAGATTTTAAAAAATTGGCCCCAGCTGCAAAACCTAATAGTATCAATGATAATGATAATTCCACTAATACAATACGACTTATAATTTCAGCTGTTGATGTACTTTCAGCAGAACCCCTAATATTTGATAGTTATAAAACACAGATACAGATGAAACATCTTTTAGCTACAATTGGATATCCACAATATGGATTCCCATGGATAGAAGTAAATGATGGTATATATGCATGGGATGGATCTTTGTTAAGTAATACTCCAATACGCGAAGTTATGATGGCTTCTCCTAGTAACGATAAAAATATATTTGTAATCGAAAATTATCCTAAAAAAATAGATAAGCTTCCATCAAATATGAGTGAAGTTCAATCTAGAGCCAAAGATATAATGTTCACTGATAAAGATCAGAGTCTAGGCAAAATGTCTAAACTTATAACTCGACATATTAATTTAATAGAAACTTTATATGATATTTTTGAGGAATATGATCATTCAAAAATAGATAAAGATATAATTAAATATATTGAAAAAGAACATAAATTATTAGTAGAAAAATATGGTGCTAAAATCCTAAAGATCAAAAGAATTAGTAGAGAAAATAATAAAACACCATATTCATTACAAAATGCTGACTTTTCCGTTAATACAATTAAAGAACTTATTATTCAAGGGGAGAATAAAGCTCTAGAGAGTTTAAATTAATATATTATTTAATTCATTAGATGGAGAAACCTATCATAAACGCAATTTACATTTTCCATAGATTATACGTCTATTAGAAGCAAAAAGAAAACAACCAGTATTGATATGTATTCTTAATGATTATAAAATTTTTAGATGGATGTAAATTATCATTTGTGAATCTGACACTCAATAACCAAATTCCCATAGATATCCAAAAGATATTAGGCTAAATAGATATCAATGAGAACAATAGGTTTGAAACAGGTTTGTATTTCTTTTATAGTTAATAAACCTGAATACATTAATTTACTCAAATGGGAAGGATCCAATGAATGAAATTTACAAAAATAGTTGAGACATGCATTTATTCGACTAAATTAAAAGAAATGAAAACCTTTTATATTAATAAATTAGGATTAGATTTTGTATCGGAACAAAATGGAAGACATGTATTTTTAAAGGCAGGAAAAAGTATGCTTTTAATCTTTAATCCTGAAAGTACACTAAATGATTCTAACAGTATCTTTCCTGTACACGGTGCTATTACACCGCCATCAATAATTCACTTTGCTCTAGAAATTAATATAGAAGATTATGAAAAATGGAAGGATCTTTTACAAAAGAAGCAAATTAATATTGAAAAAGAATTAAAAATTGGTAATAGCAAATCAATATATTTTCGTGATCCTTCCGGCAATGTAGTTGAATTGATAACTGCAAATGCTTGGCCAGTAGACAATTGATATTTATTACTTCCAATATTTTGGTCTGTAAATATATTTGCATATAACGTAAAAAACATATAGATATTATATCATACTCAAAGCCTATATATATAAGGACTTACCTAAGATATACATTTCGTTTCCATTATGTAGACTTTTTTTTAATTTAAGATATACAAGCCTGTAAATATACGTTTAGTTATGTAATTGGTGATAATACCCTTTCTATATATATATGAAGCATCTACAAGTATTGTGATAATAATCTCTAAATAAAAAATCTAAGTTATTCTCTCAAGTTTTGGATTGCGACACTTAAATTTAGCATTCTGAAAAAGAATAAAGAAAATATAATGAATAAAATAAATAGTTTTTACTAAAATAATTATACTAAAAAATTCTAAAATATAATTTTGTTTTTAAACACATAAAAATTTTCGGAATTAAGAAATGAACTGTTTATAGAGTACATTGTCTCCATTAAATCCATGAGAATTTTTATAGCGATCTTAACTATAATATTGTCATTTATTGTAGCAACTTGTTCCCTCTATAACCTACAACAAATGATTGATGCTGAAGCTACTATAAATAACAATTTAACTAATTTTACTTCTTCAGACAAAACAGTCAATCCTTTTGCATTGCAAGTTGAACAGATTAAAACTGTTCCAAATAAAATTTATGTCGGAGAAGAATTTAGTATAAACGCAACTGTTAAAAATACTGGAATGTACCCTGTTACTTTCATAGCAAATCTTTGTGATTCTGAACTGTATGCAGTATTTGACCATAAAGTTGAAGAATCACCTGCTCCCGAGTGTAAGATGGTGTCAGAACCAGTTATATTAAATGCAGGAGAAAAAGTGATAGTTCAACGTATTTCAGGTTTATCAGGTTTAACATATAAAGCCTTAGAAGAAGGGCAATCTTATGCAAAGGTTATTCTTCCGTTTAAAATAAATTTATCTGAAATAGATACAATAGATAGCCTAATTGGAGGTAAATTTAATGTGACTATAAATCCAGAACTTTCTACTTGATTTAAAATTTAAGCTTTAAGGTAATGTTTTAAAGCAAAATGCATACAAAAAAACTATAGAAAGTAATAATCATACTAATAATATTAATAATTTGAAAGAAAAAAAATTAATTATAGTTGTTAGCTATATCTGTTAGCCCAATAGACTATGTGTACTACAGTTCCAATCATTTATTTCCATACCAA
>DAIPKY010000043.1:0-12672 GCA_036769505.1 Nitrososphaeraceae archaeon | reverse complement strand
GCAAAATTTGCAATAACATATTATTCAATATTCTGTAAGAAAGGGACCAAAATTTGTGTCAAATTTGTTTCACATCCCACTGGCCCCATTGAACTCTGGGTTCCAATCCTATTTTTTATAGAATTCATGAAGCAAATAATGTTATGAAGTATAAATTAATCTTTACTTTTTTAATCATTTTTTTAAAAGATATTAATACAAATAAAAATTGTAAAATCTAATAACAATAAACAAAATAATTTATGAAGATGAATGGATTCTGTGGGATTTGAACCCTTCTATAAAGTGGGACCATATTCGTTATCTTTGCTGTTTTCATTATTTTTGACACTGATTTGGTACTTGGTTGTTTATTTAAATGATATATCAACTCATAATCAATAAATGGAATTCAGTAGAGTAATTGATAGATTAACAAATAATTTTTATAAAAAATAAAAAATTATGGATTGTTAATTGTATACAAATATATCGAAAATATTTGTAAAAACGGTTACCTATCCTTTGGATTATCTAACTTTCTCCATTCTTTCACTTTTCTAAGGCCACTCCAACGTAGCTACGCATCTAGTCTCAATCATGAGATCTGGGAATGCCAAGACGTTAAATTTGCACAATAGTACTTGCCACAATTAGAGTTCCAGAAAAGACCTCTTGCCTAAACTTGGCTGCTGCTGCCGCTGCTGCCGCATCCATAATTTTTAAATTTAATAAATAAAATATGCATTTTAAACTAGACCTAAACCAAATGCAATAGCCATAATAGCCAATATAATTGCACTTATTTTTGGAAGGTATTTAGTATAATGAATTATTTTATCTTGTATAGTAGTAATTATTTTAACTGATAAAATTGTAACGCCTATTAAAGCGCCAGATACAGATAGAGCATAAACAATCATTAACAATACTGGATCTATACCTCCAGCTGCTAACGAAAGTATTACAAATTCCTCTTCATGTGCAAATCCGAGTATTAAAGCAGAAATTGCTAATGCGTATAAAGATTTCGATATCCTTATCTGATGTGTATGTAGATGTGTATGATATCCTGCTACTTTATGCCAATGAATATGATCATGCTTGATCTCCTCTGAAAATTCATGTAAATGTCCATGTTGGCTCTTTACTAAATCATCTGGTTTTTCCCTCCAGAACATATAAGCCAATATTGCAAGTGCAATTGCTGCAGCGTAGTTGAGATAATTTTGAGGTATAGAGACATATGTACTAAATAAGATAAATGCTAAAACTACAACTATCGAAGAAATGAAATGCCCAATAGCAAGTATACCGGAACTTAAAATGCTACTTAGAAGTGGTCTTTTGCTTTGAAGTGCATATAGGACTGCTATTGTCCATCCATGAGAAGGATTGATCCCATGTAATAACCCAAAAATAATTACACCTGTTAAAATAGGAATTATTTCTTGCAATTAGTTATATATTAAATATAAATTAATATATATTAAATCTTTTTAAATACAAATGCAAAAATTAGTAGTTATATTTTATAAAAACCTAATCTTGAAACAAAATTTCAAAGGAAAAGTCTGTATTTTGAAGGAGTAAAATTTATTAATTTATTACAAACTTTTATAAAATTTAATATATATTATTTCTGGTTCTATAATATGTATATTTAATTTATGATGTTATTATAATAAATCAAAACCATTACTGTAATGATGGAATAAATAATATAATACAAAATTCTTTGTTAGATACCATATAAAGCATGCATGATTTATAAATAATTCTAAATATTAAAAATTATTTGGAATAGTTCCTTAATCATATGTTACTATGATATTAATACAAGTTATTTCTTTGCGGTACTCAAAAAACATTGGAAGATAGGAAAGATGCTTTTGCTAACGGAATTGAATATACATTTTATCATATTGATTATATAATTGTTAATCATTCTGAGTTTTCTCATTACAGTCATAATCTGCTCTAAAATGTGACTTTCCACTATCTGTAACATAAATATAACCTTTAGAGTCCATTGCGATATCATGTGGAATTAGGAATTGATCATCTTTACACCCAAGCGATCCCCACATTGTGATAAAGTTACCATCGCTGTCAAATTTTTGTACCCTTGTGTTCCGTGTATCTGCTACATAGACATTACCCTCGGAATCAACAATGATACCATGGTCCTCGATAAATTGACCTTCACCTTTTCCTTCACTTCCCCAATGCTTTATAAATTTGCCATTGCTATCAAATACTGCTACTCTAGAATTTTCTCTACCATCAGTTACATAAACATAATCATTTGAGTCCACTGTTATGTCATGTAAATGTACAAATTGACCTTTCTTTGAGCCTTCACTTCCCCACATGTCTATAAAATCACCATTACTATCAAATTTTTGTACTCTGGGAATTGTTTGATCGCTAACATATACATTATTTTTTGAGTCCAAGGCGATACCCCAAGGTTTTTTAAATTCACTCTGATCCTGTCCTTCTTTTCCCCACATTGTTATAAATTTACCATTGCTATCAAATTTTTGAATATTTTTCCTGGAATATTCTGCAACATAAATATTATCCAAAGAATCCACATCCATACTTTCAGGTTGCAAAAATTTACCAGGACCTATTCCTTTTGTACCCCATTTCGTAATAAAATTTCCATCTGTATCAAATTTCTGAATATTGCACTTTTCAGCATCACTCACATATACATTATCTTGAGAATCAATAGTTATTCCATGAGCATGTAGGAATTGTCCGTCTTTTGATCCTACTGTTCCCCAACTACCTATAAGATTTCCATCCCTGTAAAATTTTTTTATAAAGTGAAAATTTGAAGAATAAGAATCAGAACTCAAGTCACTATTAGATAGTGAAGAAATAGGTTCAATTTTTTGTTTATCTATACAGACTTCTTTATCTGTATCTTCATAATTTGATGATGATGATGATAATGGTTTATTTTTCATATCTTTAGAAATTTTGGTAGCAGATGTATCTTCGGCAGAATTTGATGATGTTGTTGATGATGGATTTTCTTCTTTATCTTCTTCTCCTCCTTTTTCTTCTTCTGTGTCAAAATAATCATCTTCATTGAATTCAAATACCTGAGCATTAATAGTGTATATGATATCAGTAGAATTAAAAAATAAAATTATCAAGCTTAATGATATTAGTGATAAAGTAAGAAATTTCTTCACACTGATAATGGGTTCTCTATGCATTATTAAGATTATATAGGAAAATTCTAGATAAGGTATCTAGAACAAAACTCACTGATATTGACTAATTTCAGAAATTATATATAAATTATGAATATAATAATTATGAATTTAAAAATTCCATGACACAATAACCTTTGGTAGATTAATGAATGAACATATCATGGAGAATAAAGAACTTTGACTTTCTTAACAATAACAGATATCAAATATTCGTGTTATAAATTTGACTTCCGTAAATTATATTTGGGCATAAATAAAAAATTATTGATGATAACTAATTTTAAGGTATTTTTTCCTTTCTTATTTACTTTTATTTTTATAATCATTTTTCTTAATTGGAATGATTTGTTCGATGACATTTATGGACATGGTCTAAGTAGAGATGAATCTCTTCCTTTTGATATATCGGGAAAACAGATTGCAATTGAAGGAATATTGGAACCACCTTTTTTAAATGAAGTTATTAATCAAAAACCTACATTTCTTGTTAGAAGTCATGATGAAAAAAGCAATGAAACTATAAAAGATATCAATTATCGAATAATAGTTAAATTTAAGAATGAAACTATATTGGATCAACGGTTTCATACGACTGATGGAATGGTTTCAGCAAATCTTATTCCTTCAAACGATACTGTTGGACATGAAATAATAAACAAAGATAAAGAACAACAACAACAAAGTATATCAAAACAAGATCTAGTTGAAGTAAGTTCAAACAATCCAGTTACAATAAAAAGTAAACTACTTACAGATGGTGGATTATATGATCTATCAGTAACTCTTGAAAAAACAAGTAAAGGTCTAAAATTAGATTCTGATAAAAAAGTAAATTTATACATAAGTATTGGCAAGGATTTTCCCTTTGTAATAAAAGATGTAATAAAAGGTTCTACTAATAATACTACTAACAAGAAAAACAATAATAGCAATATGGATAGTAATAGTAATTTACTAACATTTACAGTTAAAACATATTATGATGAGATTCTAGATTTTCAGTATGACCAAGATACCTCTAAGATTTCTTTTAAAATGCCTTTCAGATGGGATCTAAATTATGTAAATCAAATTGTTAATTTACATGAGGAAATTATTATACCTAAATCATTTACCCAATTATCTACAGTTTCACCATTTACTGGGACATTAAACGGTATAGAAATTCCAAGAAATGCAATATTAATTGATGATTATTCCGACCAGGGTAATAGAATCGTACACGTGGTTATTGTAAATTTTAAATTAAAAGAATTTACTAAACAAATTATAAAAGAAGGGGGAAATCCATATGCCATTTTTGAGTTAAAACCATTTTAACTAATTAATTAATAATCATGTAAAATTATTTTTACGATCAATGAAATAAAATAAGTAGGGACATCAATAACAAATAAAATTTTAATTCATCAAAAAAAATATTTATTTAATAGATTCTATGTGATTCACTGTGGTACCATTTTCAATATCTACAGATATCCTATAAGTAGCAACAAAAGGGTCTCCAAAAGTGTGTAACACTACTCCATCACCAGTAAAGGGAATAGAATGTGAATATGTTGGTACACTAGAATTGTACTGTGGTTGAATTACTGTCAGATCATATGTATTGTTATTTATTGGTGTTACCAAGCCAGAACCAAATTTATCCGTGTCGATTTGAGATTGTTCAATACTGTACTTGTGTAATATTACTATCTGAACGGGTTTACTAGCTGTATAGGTCAATAAACCTGTATACCCGATATCACTACTAGAATCATTGTTTTCATTGCTTATTGAGGGGAGAATTGTTGCAATCTGATGTCCTTCATGTCCAGGCCAAGGATTTGGAATAGATGTAATTGTCCCTTGTTGAATGATTTTATTATTATTTTGTTTTAGAGGAGAAGAAGAGTTATATACTGTCGTTGATTGTTGTTGTTGTTCTTGACCATTTGTCATAGGTACTGAAGGAGCACTAATCATCAGAGTAAAACCTATTAAAAAAATTGAAACCATTACAAGAATATAACCTGAATTAGTTTTTCGACTTCTATCTTTAACACTTAACCATCGCATAGTAAAGATGGGACTAGAAAGTATTTAAAAATTATAAATAGATAAACTTACAAATTAGTCACTTTATTCTTATTAAAATATTATTATTTATACATCTGCTATATTTTATACGTTTTAAAATTATATGTGTGTGTATAAATATTGTAAACTAATTGCTAATTAATGAAAGTAAATGCATCCCAAATCATCTATAATGAAGAAAATAATACACGCAATAATGATGAATTTGGTAATAATTTAACATGATTAAAATACCAACTAAAAGAAAAATATTCTATCTCAACTTTATACAAAGATAGAAATAAAATAGGAAATCATATATAATTAATAATACAATGTCATCAATAACAAGAAAGTCAAGTAGTGCTATTATAATTGCTTCTATAGCTATAGTTAGTGGGCTGTTATTATTATTAAATTCTATAGATAAAGGTGTAATGGGAATTCGTACAGACATAGTAAAAGGAGATTATTTGTTTGGAAGAACAATAGGTATTGTAGATGACGAAAATGGAAACCCTCTATGGATAGTATCTGGAACATGGAAAACCAATTTATCAAATCAAACTCAAGCAGGGGATAACTCTACTGTTTTCAATACATCTTTTGAAATGATCAAAACTGATGGGACAACAAAACATACTCATACTCTAACCAATTTTGTTTTAGCAAATACATCCATTCCTATTAACAATAATAATACAGTAGTTTTTAATGGAACTTCAACTATGAATATGAAAGATGGCTCAATTAATGATATTCCTACAAGTATTCAACTAATAAATAATGCTCATGTGAATATAGGGTTAGATTCAAGTAAAATAGACAATCATTTTGGATATAATTATCCTATTGGAAATGGACCTATATTTGGTATACCTCTTTATGGTGAAGGCAATTAAACAAGTTCTCTAACTAATAGTCAACAAAAGAATCATCCAAACAAATTATCAATAGATATCTTTTATTACTATTAATTATTTTTTTTATTTAGATAGGATTTAATATACCAAATAGATTTTATTACAAGTTCTATTATACATGTAGTTTTGAAATTAATATATTTTAAAAAGCATGGCCTGATCTTTTGATTCAATTCCTCCTTTGGAATGGTTATTTACCGTAACTAACTTTTTACATTCAATTTTTAATAAATTAATACTAAAAAATATATTCAATATACAATTTATTGAATCAATGAGTTTTGAAGAGATCTCTTTAAAAAAGTTAGCAATTATATTTATTATTGCTGGAGTTGTTCTAGTATTTGCAATTATGGGATCATCAGTAACTAACCTATTTAGTGCTAGTATAACAGAGGAGGCAGAAGTGAAAATGAAACAAGCAGGTGATTGTGTACTTGAACCATCAGATGGTATACCTCGAATTATATCCGATTGTCCATATAATGTTAATGATACTCTAGTAATAACATACAAACCACAACAACCATCGATACATAATCATGAACCTGTGTAAAAGAAATTCGTTACAAATTTAGGACCTGTTAATTTATGAGAATAGATTTAGCTGTACATGTCCTATTCTAACTTTATGTCTTTAAGCTTGGAAAGGAATTAAACATCAAATATTATTGTAGTTATGTATTCTTTGCAGGCTCTGTTAAGTTAAGGAAAATTTATTCCATAAATTGATAAATTCTTCTGAAATTAAAGCATGGAACATAATTTAAAAATAGAACATATTAATATCGAATTAGGCAACAAATCTGTTAGAACTCAAATAGCTTTTGTAAAAAGAGTATATTTTAATTTATATTAGTCAAGTTTTAGATTTTTTATTTTTTATTATTTTTAGCCTCTTCTTAAAATAAATAAAATAAATAAAAATTAGTCCTACTAATATTGCTAATGCAATTACACTATAAATAATAATGGAATTTATATTACTACCATTGTTAATAACAACACCTTCAGTATCTAAATCAAAAGTAACAATAAGAGGCATATCTTTGTATTTTTCATCTCCAGCTATTTTTGTTAGCAATGATAATGAATATTTACCTTCATTTTTAAAAACATATAGATAACTCATATCAGCGAATAAATAAAATTGGTAAGGAATTTGATGAACTATTTTTCTGGTATCCTTATCCATTATTATTAAAGATGCAAAAATATTTGCTACATCAATCCCTTCTTTTTGGACATTAAAATTTAATAAAGTACTATTATCATCTACTTTTGGGTTTTTAGGATATGGAAGGAATCCTATTTGGTAACCATCTTTTTCTATGAATAGGGAGTTTGGTGTTCCAGGATAAATATGAGCATATGCCAAATGGTTGAAACTAGTAAGAAAATAATAAGTAGAATAACATATTGTAATCAGTAAACTTGTAATAACTAGTAATAAAAAATATTTGTTTATCAATATCTTATTCTTTGATTAGATAATGTATTTATTTCTTCATTTTCTAATTTTCCAAGATGTTAAAATTATAGCAGCAGCTCCCAATGCTACTCCAATAAAAGATAGCAATCCAATTCTATTCAAATCGACTTTCATTTCCTCAACTTTATTTATAGATTCTTCAAATAACTGGCGAGTTTCATTATTTGAATTTTTATTTTCTTCAATTTGTTTATTTATATCAGTAATTATTGGTTTTATTTGACTGCCAATATTCTGAGATACATCACTAGTAGCAGTATTTTCTACTGGAGGAAAAGCCAATTTGGCTGTATCTTCGACATCCTCAATGGTAATCTTTGTTGTTATATTTTGGTTATTTAAGTTTCCATTTAAAGAGAGTGTATATGTTCCTAATTGAGTAGGTATTATTTCTGATAAATATGTCCCTGCTTCTTCCTCTGAAGGTATGAAATTGACCTCTTTTGTAACTCCTCCAAATTGTACATTAACAGTAATATCTTTCATCGCATTTCTAATTGGAGTATCATTATTTTCGTGGAACATTAATAATAGACTATTCAAGTTATTGAGTAATGGTGGCTCAGTAAGCCAACCTGCAGTTATAGTTATATTACCAACTTGAACGTCCTTGTGTGCAAACTATTTTGAATATTGAAGAATAATGAGAAGGATATACTTATGACTATTAAAATTGTTAAAACGACTACAAGTAATTTCATGTAGATATTCTATAAAACTCCCTGTTATAATCTTACATTTTAGCGTGATAAATATATCATCAATGTGAATGCTAATTTGATAAAAAAAGTATTTCATTATTAATGCAATATGATAAAAATGGATAAGATTATTTAATTGAATTATCATCTATAACAACAATTAGACAACAATAAATAATTATAAATTTGAATCTACTAGTAATATCATTTTTTCTTATCCTGGCTTCTTGTTTTTTGTCTGATCTGTGTTTATATTTCTTTGATAAAAGTCAAGATCAATTAAAAGTAAATGTAATTTCTTGTGACTATCTATATATAATAAAGTAGAAGCAATGACTGCCACTACCAATAGTGGACCAATTATTTCATAAAAATCTAATTTTTTTATTACCAAATTTATATCTTCTAATATTGTATTGGTGGTAGTGGTGATTGTCCCATTATTTTGGCCAGCTATTGTATTATTATTATTATTATTATTATTATTTGCAGCCTGTTTATCTATTATAGATGGTTGAACATTTGATGATGGAATAAACTTAATAGTAGTTTTACCTAAAGCATTTCCTCTTTGTTCTGCAAACCATATATCTCCTTGTGAATCTGTTGTAAGATACTGAATAAATGAGCCTTGATTTGGTATATTTACATTAGTAATTTTTCCTGAATCAGGATCAAGAATAGCTAAATCATCAGAGGTATGTTGTGCAATCCAAATATTACCATATATATCAAAAACCATTCCAAATGCAAGTCCATCATAGTCATCAGGTAAATTATATCTTTTAAAGGATTCAATGAAGGGATTGAATAGTACTATAGAATTGCTGTCATGTTCACTTATGTAAATATTAGAGGTCTTGGAATCCAATAGTAGTGAGGTAGGTTCAAAAAGGGAAAAATCTGATGCTTCTGTTTCTGCTTGTTCTAAATTGGAATTTGTACTATTATTATTGCTAGTAGTAGGATATTCGGTAATATTTCCTGTATTTAAATCAATTTTTCCAAGTTTCCCTATGGACTCAGCAAACCAGATGAAATTATTTTTTTTATCAAATATCAGGCCTAACGGTCTTGAATTATCAGTAGGAATATCATATGTAGTAAAATTGTTTGTTTTTGAATCAAATTTTATAATAGAATTGGCTTGCACAAGACTCATCCATAAATTTTGTTGATCATCTATAGTTAATCCCGATATAATTCCCATTTCAGATAGTTCATACTGTCCTCTACTTTTGTTTGCTGTAACATCATATTGTCCTATCATACTTTTAGTTGGATCTACATACCATAATATGTTACTTTCTATAGGATCAAAAACTGATAAGGTGATTAGATTTGTATCTTCAATTTTATGGATTTTATAGCTTTTATCAGTAATATCAAATTGAAAGATTCTTCCACTTTCTGGACTATTATCTCCTACCCATATAGAATTAGTAGGTTTGTGATATACAGGATACAATAGTAGACTTTGATTAGTAGGAGTTGGATATTCTGTAATATTAAATTCCAAATCTGACAATTGGGGCTTTATATCTATATTAAAAGTTGCAATAGTGTTAGGAGTATTTGGTTGCAAAGTCTTTCCTTGAATTTCAAAGTTCCATGTTCCTAAAGTACTGATGGGTATTGTAGCTGAAAATACTCCATCATCTATTTTTTCCATCTCCAATTGTATTGGACCAATCTTTTTTTCTATCTGGTTAAGTTTTAAGGTAGTATTTTCAATATTCACATTCTTTTGGCTGATACTATTACTATTACTCTTACTACTGCTATTGTTCAAATCTGTAAAAGAGACAGTCATAGTGTTTTGACCTATAGATACTGGTTCCAATTCGACTTGAACCTTTTGATTGTTGGAATAGATATCTGTTAAATATTCATTATTATTTTCTAAAGTTGCATTGGCTTGATTGTTGTTGCTAGTAAGAAGATTTATTTCTTGAGAAAGAGAAAGATTATCACTATTATCATTATCTAAAGTTGGAAATTCTCCAGATGGTAGTACCATATTAGTCATCAAAGATACTACAAATAATAATGCAATTCCGATAATGGATTCAATTCTTAATAGTATATGAAATCTTCTTGTTTGAGAAGATAAATTAGTAGCAGTAGTAGTTATTATTTCTGCTGAGCCCTCTCTAACCTTTTTTATTATTGACTTTGAAAGTTTGCTATGCGTTACAAATTCATGATAAGCACCCATAGCAACCATTATCATAGCTAAAGTTAATTTTAAAATTAGTATTTTACCATACAAAGAAGAAAATGTTGTAAAAAGGTTATTTTCTATAGACCATAACAATGTAGGACCTGTTAAAACTATACTAGCTAAAATAGGTAAAATGATAATAGAGAAACGAGGTATAACTATAGAAATAATTCTAGATTTTAGTTCATTTACATTTATATTTTCACTTTTATTTTCTATTTCTTTTTTTATTTGTACTATTTTTGGTACAAAAATAAATGCAAGAAATACTAAACCTCCTATCCAAATAGATGCTGCTATTCCATGAAAATAATCCAAGAAAATGGGTAGAGTCCCCTCGTCTTCTAGCGCTGCAGCATGTGAAATTAAACTGTTAGTAAATAGTATTGCTAAACCTAATAGTATTATTAATAATAATTCTTTGTTATTTTTGATATTATATAATGGTCTTTTTTTATATTTGTTATAAAATATAAAAGATATAATTAAAAGAATTATTGAAATGATTAATCTAATTATTAATACCTCTCCAAATTCCGTGCTAAATACATCTATTATACTAGCTCCTATAGATAATGCTTGGGCTACTGCCATCGCTATAACTGAAAATATAACAAGTATATCAGAAATAATGATTAGTTTTATCAAATTTCTTCGTATTGCAACAAAAATGCTATTCATTTGCATAAAAGCATGATTATATTGCAATAGAGGTTTACTTACCCACAAAAACATGAATGGAGCTCCTAATATGATAATTTGACCTATATAACCTGGAACTCTACTAAGTGAATTATCAAATGATATCAGTTCAAATATACTCTTTGATGTAAATGTTGTTTCTACACCTAATCCTGCTGCTGAAATGGCTTCTTCTCCTACACTAAAAACTACAGAGTTATCAACTACATGACCATCTACTGCAGATAAAACCTTTGTATTAATGGTGTATGTACCTTTTGGAAGATCTTCCTTTAGATTAGTGGTAAGGGTAGAAGGATCACCATTATAATTTTCTGCTACACCATCATCTACTCTATTTCCATCTGAATCAATTACGGATATTTGACTATATTGTAATACTAAGGCTTCACTAAAATATACAATTACTTTATCTGGAGATTGTTCTAATGATTGAAATTGTTTTGGAGAAGAATCCACATATACAGGATGTGCATAAGCATTTTTAGCAAAATCAATACCACCATTTAAATTAATAATAAAACAAAAAAGGAATACAAAAAAAATATATGATAATTTGAAATATCTTGTTATCATCATTATATTTACGATAGAAAATTATATTATTTTTCTTTTTCTTCTTCTATTTTTATCTTAAAAATAGATTCTAAATGTGGTGTTACTTGTCCATCTATAATGTTATCTATTACTTCAAAGGATTCTTTATTATCGACTGCATTCTTTAGTTTAGCTAATGATGATTCTAGGATACTGGACAAGTTAGAAATGTTAGAGGGAACAAATGGCTTTAGTTCATTAAATTTTTCAATGGATTTATTAAATAATGCCTGTGCAATTTGATATTCTACTTGGTTTACTATCTTAACTTTAATATTTTGTCCATCATTTTCTTCTGCATGTTCACTTTCATGGTCCTCTGAATTTTCATCAGATTTAATACCTAATGCTTTACCATAACTTTGAAGAGCTTTTCCTATGAGATCATTAAGTACAAGAGCATTTACAGTAATATTAGTCAGTTGTTCATTTTCGATTCTTACGCTTATTACTTCTCCTAAAATATCATCAAGGTTCTTTATTTTATCTTTTATCTCAAATGGAATTATCTTATTGGTAAAATGAAAAGAATTTTCAAGATCAGATAATGACTCGTTTAGGGAATTGGCTACTAACTGATTTTTCTCAGAAATCTCTTCCAAATCTTCAGATGTTACAATCTGAGATATATTTTCTGCTAATTTTTGTGCTAATGTCACATTATATATTAATTCTTTCTCTATAAGATGTGATCTAGTACTGATTTCTTCAATCAATGTAAGAAACGAAGCACTCTCATCTCCAGAAAAAGTATGAG
>DAIPKY010000137.1:0-4099 GCA_036769505.1 Nitrososphaeraceae archaeon | reverse complement strand
TATAGATGGACAAGTAACACCACATTTAGAATCTATTTTTAAGATAAAAATAGAAAAATAATAATAATTTTCTATGGTAAATAGAATGATAACAAGATATTTCAAATTATCATCTATTGTTTTTGTATTCCTTTTTTGTATTCCTAGTTTAACTAGTATTGATTTCTTTAATGATGTATATGCACATCCTGTAGTTATCGATTCTTCTCCAAAACAATTTCAATCGTTAGAGGAATCCCCAGATAAAGTAATTGTTTTTTTCAGTGAAGCCATAGTATTACAATATAGTCAAATATCTGTAATTGATTCGCAAGGAACTAGAGTAGATGATGGTAAACCAGAAAATTATGATGATGATCTATCTACAATTGCTACCAATATTAACGAAGACCTTCCTAAAGGTACCTATACTATCAATACTAAGGTTTTATCTGCAGTAGATGGTCATGTAGTTGATAACTCTGTAGTTTTTAGTGTAGGAGAAACTATTTCTGGTTTGGGTGAACTACCAACAACAGCAACGTCCAAGAGTATATTTGAAATTATTTCCTTTGATAATTCACTAAGCAGAGTTCCAGGATATGTTGGTCAAATCCTGATTATAGGTGCTCCCTTGATATTTTTATGGATACAAAAACCTCTATCACAATTTGATCATATTAGGATACAAATGAATAATGTTTTTGTAGGTGCTAGAAAAAACCTAGTAAAATTAATAATTATTGCTGATTCACTTGTTATATTTTCAGTTGTTATTATGGTAGTGCTTCAAGCATATTCTATAGGAGGAAATGTAATAGATGTATTCAGCACTGAATTTGGAGAAATATTAATAATTAGATTGATAATTTCCATTATACTCTTAATTGTAACTTTATTTTTTTATAATAAATTTAAAAAATCACCATCATATGATATCTTCTTAAATAACAAAGGATTATTATTAATAATATCATTAGGTTTAGCAATACTGTTTACTAACAGTTTAATTTCTCATGCTGCCGCTCTAAAAGATACTTTACCGATTTTCTTGGATTATTTTCATGGAATAGCCGCATCAATTTGGATAGGGAGTTTAGTATTTCTTGCATTTATTTTTATACCAAGAATATTACAAATAAAGGAAAATGAATTAAAGTCTAGAATTATTTCGATAATAATCCCCAGATTTTCTATTCTGATTTTACCTATTTTGGGCAGCATAGTTTTAACTGGTCCTACATTATTGTGGTCCATAGAAAATAATCTATTTACAACATTTTCGTCATTGTATGGTAAAATACTAATTTTAAAATTAATTTTGGCTGCAATAATGATTTTATTGGGGGGGTATCATGAATTTGTCACCAGTAATAAACTTAGAAATATATTAATAAAAAGAATTGGAGATTGTACAGAATTATTAAGTACTGCCAGTTTATCTCCTAGTTTAAGAAAATTTCAGATACTACTAAGAATTGAATCAGTTGTAGGATTTGCTTTATTATTTGTGGTATCTTTAATGACTAATATGGTATTGCCTTCTGGAGAGTTTACACCAACTTTAGATAATAGTAATAATAATAATAATAATAATAATAATAACCAATTCAGTAATGCAACTTCTCAAACTGATGGATATATAACAGACTTGTATTCAAACAATCAAAAGATTAGGGTCAAAATAGAACCAGTATCTATAGGTCAGAATACTATAACAATCTCTTTTACAGATTTGAAGAACAACAACAGTGGCAGTAGTCAAACTAATGCTAATATTGAAAACACGATGTTAAAACTTTACCAAATAGAAAAAAATATTGGTCCTATCCAATTGCAAATGGAAAAAATATCTAATGGAGTATTTTCAACTACGATACCTATAAGTACATTGGGTATATGGAGCATAGAAATTCAAGGAAAGACTTTAAAACCTAATACTCCTAACACTATTTCAACTTTTAATATAGATATAAAACCTCGACTATCTGATTTAACATTTAATATTACAGAATATCCAACCCCTGATCAAAACCTATTATTGTATCCCGTATATCACAAACCTAGCAATTCTATCTGGATAGGAGATACTATTCCAGGAAGTGGAAGAATATTGGAATTTAGCATTAGTGATAAAACCTATAAAATCCATAAGATAAAGGACACAAACCTAATTACTTTTTCAATTTTTGATCCTATCGATGATAACATATTATGGTATATCGACCCAAGTGAAGGTATAATAGGAAGATATGATATAACAACAAATAAGACTGAAGAAGAGTTCCAGTTACCAGATATAGGCATTATTTCTGGATTAACTATAGATAATAAACAAAACTTATGGATGACTGTTATACAAGACAATTCTATTGTAAAACTTGATTCCATGACAAATAATTTTACTACATACAATATTCCTACTGAAAATTCAAGACCGTTAGGCATAATATTTGATAAAAATAATAATTATATATGGTTCGCTGAGGCATTAGGGAAATTGGGAAAACTTGATATAAAGACAGGTAAAATAACAGAATATCCAAATAATAGTACAAATTCTTCAGTTTCAGTAGCAGATTTTTCTCTTTCTGAACCGACAGCACTACTATTGGACCCCAAGACCTCCAATATTTACATAAGTGAACATGAAAGCAACACTATAGTACGTTTTAATCCCATAATTGAATCTTTTAAAAGATATTCATTGTCTGATAATAACGATGGAGGACTTGCCTTTGGAATGGTTTTTGATATGTATGATAATATTTGGATTGCAGAACATGTATCTGATGTTCTATCTATTCTTGATCCTACTTCAGGAAAAACCACAACAGTAAAAATACCAAAAGAAGGATCATTCGTACAATACCTTACAACTGATTCACAAGGAGATATATGGTTTGCAGAACAACGGGGAAACGCTTTGGGCAAGGCTACGATTAAGTTTATACCTCCAAATATTCAACCATCAAGCACCGAGCAATCTCCTACTAACAATACAACAACAAACCAAAATAATAACAATGATATAATATCAAAGAATATAGGAAAAATAGATTTTTATGAAATATATGGTCCATTATTGGTAGTGGCAGTCATTGCATCTACTTTGCTTTATATAAATAGCTACAAGAAATTATATACAAACTTGAATGATCTAGAATTGTTTCAAAAATATTTTAAAGACCAATCCAAAAAAACTAAGAAAATGTAGAAAAAATGATAATAGTATATTCAATCACTCATTTTTATATAGTCTAGTTGTATTAGTTGGTATATCAATTAAATAGTTTTTATCAAAATTATACATTGCCAAATCAAGATCGAACTCCACTTTTTAAATCAAGTTAGAATTAATATTAACATTACATTTTAATGAATAATACATGTAAGATTATAACAGGGATTTTATAGAATAGTTACATGAAATTTATTTTAGTTATTTTAACACTATTAATATTTGGTATATTCTTTAGTACTCAAAATAGTTTTGCACACAAAGATGTTCAAGTTGGTAATATAACTATAACCGCAGGTTGGCTTACTGAGCCACCATTAGTTAACAATTTGAATAGTCTATTATTAATGTTCCACGAAAATGATACTCCAATTAGAAATGCGATGAAAGATATTACTGTTAATGTACAATTTGGAGGAGTTACAAAAGAGGTCAATTTCATACCTTCTGAGGAATCCTCTGGAACTTATTTATCAGAAATAATCCCTACTCAATTAGGAACATATGCAATATCTTTAAATGGAAAATTAAATAACCAAAATATCACAACAGATGTTACCATTGAGGATGTCGAAGATACAGCCAAATTGTCTTTTCCTCCAGTAGAAAATACTGCTGATGTATCTCAAAATATTGGCAGTCAGATTAAACCAATAATCAGTGATATAAATAAACAAATTGAAGAAAATAAAAATTCAAATAATGAAACTCGACAGTTACTTGAAGAAGTGATAAATAAAGTTGAGGAAATGAAAGTCGATTTGAATAGAATTGGATTGCTATCTTTTATTGGAGTAGCATTGGGAGCTTCTGCTATGATTTTAGCATCGTGGAAAATAAAATTCAAAAATAGGTAATTGATTATTTGTTAGTCTATCT
>DAIPKY010000136.1:0-4130 GCA_036769505.1 Nitrososphaeraceae archaeon | reverse complement strand
TTATTTTTATTTTTCAGCCCTCGGATATCCGTACCGTGATAATGAAGAATAATTTTTTTGGAATTGCCGAATACTTTGCGTATTTTAATTACTAATTGCTCAACACTATGAATATGGATAATATCTGCACTTTTAGCTTGAGCAAGACAATATTCTATAAAATTGGGTCGATCAATTATATCAACATAATCTTTATAAAATTTTAATATTCCATATTTATCAATTGTATTGGATGACAAAACTTTTGATTCTATATTATTCATTCTCTGATATTTGGCTAATATACATGCTACACCAGCTTGATCATGGATATGCAATACTTTCAACAAACAGCTAACCAAATAATAAGATAAAAATATTTAGAAAATAATAACAATTAGTTAGTAATCAAATTTGAACATTGTAAATAAGTATTATCAATAGATATGAAAAATATTATTTATTAATCTCTTTATTATCTTTATCGAATTTTTCAGATTTTGGAATTTTGTTACCTTTTGTTATTTTTAAAAGCATGTCTCTCATTTCTTTTTTTTCTTGTTCAGTGATCTTACCATCTATAAGATCTATGACAAAAAGCCACATAGTTGCTCCGATTCTATTCTCATTAAATAATGCTTCAGCTTCTACACGCCATTGACTCTTTCGATGCCAATATCCTATAATAATTGAAAGAGGAACATATATGGCTATGAATGTCATCGCAAATCCAATAATATTTCCTCCTATTAACGAATCGACAGAAGGCATCCTGTCAATCAATAATCTATATTGAATAACAATAAAATTTGCAAATGTCATTAAAAAAATCAGATATATACTATGACCTTGTCTAAAATCCAACCATCGTCTTCTAAACCAGTTATTATTTTTTTTCAATGTATCGTAGTTCTATTGATTTAGATAAATTGTTTACTAATAATATCTTGTTAGTTTTCTATAATCCTAAAATTGCCTTGTGAAAAAAGCAATTTTTTTGGCTCATTTATTGAATCAATTTTATTTGCTAATGTAATATGAATTCCATTACTTGCAGATTTAGCATCATTGTACTGAAAAATTCGTTTGTCCTTTAATAATATTTTCATCCAACCACTGAGATAAGAATCTCCATAAATAATGGATTTTGGATTAGTATGATGATTTAACCAGTCTATAACTATTGAAAGATCCCTATTATCTACTATATCAATAGAATTAAATTGCATTGTGGAAGGAACAAAAAAATGTGTATACTCTGCAAAAATCCCATAAATTGGAAATGCATAATCATAAGGCAAGATCATGTAAAAAAAGCCAATGAGTATATAAAAAGAAATAATGGGGGAAATTATCTTATAATTTGGTTTATCTTTATTATTAGAGGATAATTTAATTAATCCATAAGAAGAAAATATTGACGTAAATACTCCACAAATTATAATCCATCTATCTGGTAATAATATTGCAGAATATGGTAATACGATCCATGTAAATGAACCAAGTAAAGATATACTTAATGGAATATATAACAGCAGTTCATGCAAATATTTTAAGCCATAAATAAAAAGTGGAAATGATAAAATATTCATCATTATAAATAGAATTCCTAAATTTAGTGCACTATAATTTTCATTTTCTTTTATATTGCCCGTTAATATATGATTTATTGAATTAATAAGTCGATCATTTTTAGTATTATCAACTACTAATAAAAAACTGATTATACTAATTATAATTATTGTTAAAGAAATAATATATTTTATATCCTTTTTTATCAAAAAATAAATTGACAATGATGTAATTAATAAAAGGGCAATCATGTTGTCAGTCAAAAGAGTTAGAATTACTAATGAAATTATGGTACTAAAATGAATTATTCTTCTTCTCTTGGAGAAAAAGTATTTTTGGTCTTCTAGAATTAAATAAAAAATTAAGAAAGTAAATGACAATGAAAGGACATCCTTTTCTAAGTCCCAAGTAGTTCTCAAAACAGAAATTTGAAATAAAATAAATATAATCATAAACAAAGCCGGTTTTAAATTTAGACCTTTTAATAATAAATAAATTGAAATAGAAAATATGCCATATGTAATTGATGATAAACTTACCATAAGACCTTGCGGATTTAAAGGGATAAATGAATTAAATATGTACAGTAAATATGGATAAAATTGGAATGAATCATTTGGAAATATCGTATCTATTTTTTCTGCTAAAGGAATGTAATAGTTTATAATGTCATAACCAATTGGATAAGGATAAGCAATAATGTCTGGAATAATTCTTATCAAACATCCCAAAAGAAAAAAAAATAATAGATTTTTAATTACTTTTAGATCTAAATGAAATGAAATCACTTTGAATCAGTAATTTTATAATTATATACAATTATCATAGAATTTTAGACTCTATTATTAATCTCGTTGAATTTAATAGTTTGTCTATGTCAACTTTAGAATGTTGATAAGAAATTGCTCCCATTTTGAAGGGCAAAAAGAATATTTTGTAATTAGAAATTAAAGCAAAATGATATTTCCTTAATTTTTCTTTATCAGCCAACGCTACATCAGTTGCATTATTAATTTCTCTTACATCTTTATTTAAAAAATGTACATTAAAAAGGGAACCTATTCCTGTTATTTTGACGTCGGTATTGTTTTCATCGAATATTCTTTGAAGTTCTTGTCTTGTATATGCTCCAAGCTCATTAATTTTTGAATAAACTATATTTTTATTATTTTGTAAAAATTCTAGAGTTTTTAATCCGGCAGTCATAGTAACGGGATTAGAGGAAAAAGTACCTCCACCAATGGAACAAATACACTTTTTATTATTTTTATTGGGATTAGAAATGGATAAAATTTCGGTTTTGCCACAAACTATGCCTATTGGTAATCCTCCTCCGGCTATTTTACCTAAAGTAAATAAATCTGGATCTAATTTAAACATCTTATAAGCTCCCTGAATTGATAATCTAAACCCAGTTACAATTTCATCCAAGATGAATATAATATTGTTTTTCTTAGAAAATTCTTGTAGTCCTTGAAGGTAATCGTTATCAGGTGTTATACATCCAGCACCTCCTAGAATAGGTTCAACAATTATACATGCTAAATCTTCCTTTAGCTTGTTTAATAATTGTAAAGATGTATCTAGATCATTAAATGGAATTGATCGAATGTATTTGTTATCTACATCTAAGCCTAAGCCTTCATTAATTTCAAAAGGATAATTTACACTCTCTAGCAACGAAGAATTAAATCCATGCCATCCACCGATTATTTTAACAACTATTTTCTTTCTAGTGGCCGCACGGGCAAGTCTTACTGCATACATAGTAGCCTCTGAACCTGTTGTAGCAAATCGTAGTTTTTCTGCCTTTGGCATTAGTTTTTGAATAGTTTCAGCCAATTCAATACTTATAGTGTTAACAGTACCATACAATGTACCATTTTTTACTTGTTTAGACAGAGCTAGCGAAACATTTTTTGGGGAATGACCTAATATTAATGCCCAATGCCCCATCCAATAATCAGTATACCTATTATTATCTACATCAATAAGGTATTTTCCAGTTGCCTTCTTTACAAAAAAAGGATAAGGGGAAAAAAATCTGATATTGTGACTTATTCCTCCTGGAAACAAATTTAATGATTTTTTATAAAGTAAACTAGAATGTTTAGTATTTTTTTTATAATTTCTTTCGAGATTATTAGGATTCATATATGGAATCAAAAAAAAAGAGAGAACTTATTTATAAGTTGTGAATCCACAATTTCTCTACTTAAATTCATATAATATACAAACATATATATAGAATTGATTACCATATTATTAGTCCCGAAATAATTCGGAGGATCTTTATTGCAGGTAAATATGAGCCTAAGGTTTATATGATGCAGTAGAAGATGCAATCTAGAACGCAAGGCATAGGCGGCATCAATAATGATGTTGGTCATGGTACCAAAATGTGACTTATTGATCTCCATTTGCGCTCATATTATGAGGATTTAATACAACCTATTAGATCTGATATAGGTTACAAACCCGCACAATTTATGATTGTCCGGCCGTACTCTTTTTATTTATTATTAAAAGGATTAACTCCGGTTGATCCTGCCGGACCCGACTGCTATCAGAATAGGACT
>DAIPKY010000042.1:10769-12817 GCA_036769505.1 Nitrososphaeraceae archaeon | reverse complement strand
TATGAATAAAGATATTATGGAAGATCCACAAAAGAAAAAACAAGAGGAAGAAAAAATTCCTATGAGAAGAATAGGAGAACCTGAAGAAATTGCCAAAGTAGCTTTCTTTTTAGCTTCAACTGATGCAAGTTATATTACAGGCACGACAGTTTACGTTGATGGTGGTTTGACACTATCACAATAAATAAAACAGTAAAAATAATCATTAACTTTTGGTTTGACATTATAACAATTGCTACACTCTATAAAAAATTAGAGTGTATTATTTTTCACGTACTATTAGATAAACAATAGCCTATGAATTTCATATCAATGTACATCTATTTTTAACATTAATATATCAATAACTATAATGATGATAAAATTTTCATCAACATTAAATAATATATTTAAAATATATTATTACAAAAACAATTCAAGAAAAATAGTCTTAATCTTACCATAGCCTATAGTATAGATGCTATTGGCTATGGTAATTCATTAATAAACTATAATGTCCAATGATTTCACAACATTATACAAGTCCAAACCAAGCAAGTATCTGAATTTCATAATCATTAGCACTCTATATTGCTCTAATGATATGATGATGGCTACTGATTTTTAATGGTTCTGGAAAGTAAGAACTAAATGTCTATTAACAAGATTTAGTTTCGGATCTACAGAAGAAGATTAGAGGAATAAGAAATACAGTAAAAGACCAACTTCCAAAGCCAATTTCAAACGAGAATGTATAAATCACTATGTCACTTTCGATATTAATATTTAATTATTATACCAGAGAATAATAAAAAACAGTTGATTTGTAAAATTTAATTCTATAAATTAACATTTTTGGTATTACTATAAAACAAATACAGTAATTATATACTATAGAGTACTTAATATAATATGGCAAATCTTATAGTAGAATCTTATCTAAATTCAACAGTAAATACAATTTTAGAGGACATTGCTAAAAAATATTCTATTGATACATCAAAAGAATATTTAACTGAAGATATGCCTATTAAAGAAATAAAATTTAGATATAGAACATATACTGAATGTATTAGAATGTTATATAAGAATGCAGGTTACCTAAAAGAAATTTAAATATAGACTTACTCATCTTATGTATAAATGAATAATGTAAATAAGTATAATTAGCTTTTATCGTATTCAGTAATGTTAATTCAATATGTAGAATATAAAATGTTTATTACGAATTATTAAATAATATTTTTATTTAATTATTTAAGTGAAAGATAAGAAAATTTTGGATAATAGAATTGCTTTAAATAAATATCATTTTCCTGTACCAAAAAATTCTATTCAAAGAATAGATCGAAGTACATCACCGGCTCATATTGGAAAGTTAAGAAATGCAATAGACTTTATAGTTCCAGAAAATACACCTGTACTAGCAGCGGCCGATGGAATAATAACATATGTTAAAGATGACTCAACAATAGGTGGTCCCAATCCTGCTTATTGGAACTTTTCTAATTTTGTTTCAATTATACATAAGAATAAAGAAACGTCAAGATACGATCATCTTAGATTTAATAGTTCTAATGTAAAAGAAGGACAAAAGGTTAAACAAGGAGAAAAAATTGCCGAAGTAGGGTTGACTGGTTATACATATATTCCACATTTACATTTTCAAATCTTAATATTTATTGGTCCTAATATTTGGACAGATTTTGATACAATAATAGTTGAAGATTTTATAGATTCATAAATAGTATATTAGAGATGGAGAGAAATTATAGTTTTAATTGGTAGAAGGAATTAATTACCAATATTAACTAATACATTATATATATAAAAAATTGATCTACAATTAGATAATAATTTTTAAACTATAGCAAAAATAAAGGAAATAGCAAATAGACATAATATAGTAACAAATAGATACAATCTATTTAAATAATAAATAAGACTTACTTTTATATTTATATTTCATCATACTCATCAAAAGATTTTGCCTTAGATGTTTCATGTATTCGCATCATAACATTGTTGATATAACCTTTTTTATTTATGATTCCTTTATCAGATAACAA
>DAIPKY010000042.1:0-10669 GCA_036769505.1 Nitrososphaeraceae archaeon | reverse complement strand
TCATAACATTGTTGATATAACCTTTTTTATTTATGATTCCTTTATCAGATAACAATTCTACTAATGTATCAATTTTAATACTTAATTCTTCTATTTGTTCTAATTCACTAGATTGTACTACTTCTTTGGCTTTATTTTTCTCACTTTTACGATCGGGTAATGTGTTATTTTTTGTAGGTTTATTCGTCAAAATATATCTTATCTTATAATAATTGAGTATTTAAGCACTATTTTATTATAATCTAAATTACTATAACTTTTCTATAAAAAATACTTAATAAATATACAAACTAGATATTTATAGCATCTTAATGAATACAGAGAATAAGTCATCAACAAAAAATCATACTAGAAATGAAAAAATTTATAGGATAAAAATCTTTAATGATTCAATAAAATTTTATCTACCTAGAGTTGAAGGTTATAATGACATAATCAAAGATATAACATTAAAATATGGAGCCTTATCAATTTTTGAGTTTGATGGTTATTTTGAGGGAAAATTTGAACCCACTAAATATATACGAGTAGAAATACATACTAACGATGTAAACACAGAAAAGATGATTGAATTTGCTAATGAAGTAAGGATTAAGTTGAAACAAAAGAGCCTTGCATTTGAATTTAATAATAATCTTATATTAGTAGAATCAGACAATTAACGGATGAAATCTATAGTATAATTTTCGAACTCCATATATATAGCCATTTAATCATATAACCCTATTGAAAAATTTTCAATCACTCTACCTATAATATGTTTTCCGGATGATAACTTATATTTTCTATAAAGATAAGATTCTTTTGAGTTATAACCAATTTCCATAATTCTTTTGTAAGTTTCTAATTTATTTTCCAAGATGATAATACCTATTCCCTTTTCACCTTTTCTTATTTCATATTTGATTTTATCAGGAAGATTTTTCAAATAGATAATAGAGTTTGCCTCTGCAAGAATTTTTCCTCGATCTTTAGTGATTATATTTATTTTCCTCGTTATAATATTATTTTTTTCAATTTGTTGTATAATTACTATCTTTGTTAACGAATTAGATAGAATTTGTAAGAATAGTTCTGTCGTACCATTATTCATTAAAAGAATCTTTTCAAAAGAATTTAACTTAATACTACTCCTCTTCTCGAGTTTTAATATATCATTTAAAATAGTAGAATTAGATTTAACATTAATAGTGAACATATACATTTAATTAATTAATATTAAACCTAAAATATATTATATTATTCAATAATATATCGACATACAGTCAGTATTACTGCAAATGTTATAGTTATTAAACTCAAAATTTTTAGTGAATGTTCTAATTTTTTTATATTACAATCAACAATATCGGAGGGTTTTCTTTTTAGCTCTTTATATTTCCGAGAAATTCTAATTTCTATGTATGCGGCCAAAAATGCGACAATAGAGGCAATTAAGGATAATATAGAAATAGAATTAGTTTGAATAACAAATCCTGCTAGTAAAGGCAGGCTACCCCATGATATTGCAAACCAAAAATTATTATGAAAGAATCCGTTAAATAATTCAAAGTTATAAGCAAATAAAAAAAAGCCTTCTATAATTGCAATAATTGATAACAATGGAACAAATATAATAATATAATAAATACCCAGTAAATAGGACACAGAAAGTCCTCCCATTACCATCAATCTCAATTCAAAAGTGGAAAAAAAATTACCCCAAGGTTTAATTTTTTTAGAACCTAGGTTATCTGCAGCGTGAGCTGAAACACCAAGACCTAAAAAATAAATAATAAAGATGGATAGAGCTCTATCCCATGCTATTGATTCTGAAAGCATTGAACCTATTATTGTAAAAGAGATACACATTCCAGTATATGGAAGAAATAGCATTCCAATAAAAGCCCTGAATTTCAATGGCCCAAACCTTGGAACGAACCATTCATTTAAACGAATAGAATTAAAGTTGTTGTTGTCCTTCATATTTTAAAAGCAGATATTATTGCAGAAGTTCCGCCTGTATAATATTTAACATCCAAAGATTGAAACCCTTTCTTTTCTAATGCTATTTTTAGATCTTTAGTCCATGTACTTCGTTTTATAACTTCATCTAAATTATAAAATACATATTTCCATGGTTTAATAATTTGGCCAGCCAATTTTAGAATATTAAAATAGGAATTCCACAGAAGTCTCATTATTTTATTCAATGGATATACAAAATCACTGAAAATAACTATTCCACCTTTTTTGAGTAGACGCCATATCTCATCAACCAAAAGAGAAATTTTTGCGTATTTAGCCAAATAACAAGACACTATACAATCAAAACTTTCTGGTTTAAATGGTAATAACTCTGCCATAGAATTAACCAAAAGTGAATATCCTCTTTTTGCTTTAGCATTAGAGATATAACTATATGTTAAATCAACCCCAATAAGGTCTTTGTATGGTATATTAGAAATGAAGGATGAAAAAATTCCTGTCCCACATGCAACATCTAGTATATATTTATGTTCAGGAGTTATATAATTAGCAATATTTTGTTTCCACAAGGAATCTTTTCCAAATGTAGTATATTTTACTATTCGATCATAGCTAGATGCATTTCGGTTAGAAAAAAAACTTTTGGCGATAGATTCCACATCGTTAATCAATTTTGGTTCACTACTATATTGGCTTATATTATAATTGGCTTATATAAAAATATTCAAGCTTTTGAAAAATTAAATTTATTAATTTTTTATGATAAATTTTCTTTTTTAATATATTACATAAAAAATTAATCTAATAGGTTTTTATATTTGATTACATTTTATAAATAAATATTTTCACTAGAAAATTATTTATTCATGGATATTTATATTTTAAAATTAAAATAAAATAGCTATGTAATAACATCCATCACCACATACAAATTAGTTATAAAATTTATAACAATTAAAAATGCTAGATGGAGAATATTCAATTATAGATATTATTTTCAAATTTGATTGAATAAATTGGATAATATAACCACATAAATCTTATCTACTGATATCGAAATATCTTATCTATTAATAAAAAAGATTTACTTATATATTAATTATAACAAACTTAGTTAATGAATAGATATTATATTTTGTTACCGGTTATAATGAGCATGACTATTATCATACCATTATTTACTTTAATAGCCTACTCACAGAGAAATGTAACCATAAGTCCTAACTGCAGTACAGAGGAAGGTTCTGAAGTAACTCTTGAAACAGACGGATTTGAACCAAATAGTAATGTACATTGGGATATGGTTAATACATTAAATAACACAATTGCACTCTCAGGTTATTTTACAACAAATAGTAGTGGAGGTTTTGACGAACGTACATACGTTGGTGATATTGCCAGTGGACATTACAAAATAAAATTCTTTGATGATGCGGATACTAATGACCAACTAGATATAAATAAGACAGAAATTTCTCGAGACTTTTCTATACCATGCAAAAAGCAATAATCATAATAATAAAAATGGAGATTAGTGAAAGAAACCTATGAAGACCAGTTTTTTATCTATTCATTCATTTATTGGTATATTATCATCGTCATCATTATCAATTCTCTTCTTTTTATCAATAGCAAGTATTTATAATATTCATGCTATAACATATGATTTTAATTTTGCAGCTGTAGGAGATTGGGGTTGTAATTCCAATACCGATGCAACTGTTAAAGGAATAGCTAATACAAAAACTACAAATAAACTTGGAGCGGCGGAGCTTGTGTTAGGTTTGGGAGATTATTCCTATCAAGCTACAGCAAATTGTTGGCTCAATAAAGTTGCATCAATAGATGATAATATGAAAATTACTATAGGAAATCATGAAAATTCTGCCAAAACTGGATTTAATCAATACAAAAAATCATTTGGCCTAACATCTAATGCATATTATTCATTTGATTTTCAGAATGTTCATTTTATAATAATGAATACTCAAACCCCATATACAGCTGATTCTTCACAATATAATTTTATAAAGGATGATTTATCAAAAGCAGATAAGAACGATAATATTAATTGGATAATTGTAGTAATGCATGAACCTTTTTACACATCACCTACAAGTTGCAAAATTAAATCGTGTCAAGGTATTGGTAATTTACGAGATACTTATCATCCACTTTTTGACACCTACAAAGTAGATTTAGTTCTGGGAGCACATTTACATGATTATCAGAGATCATTTCCATTAGAATATATTCAGCAAGTAGCTCTAAACCTATTATGACTTCTAAAATTCCCTCAAAGTATAATGATCCTAAAGGAGAAATATATGTAATTGTAGGTACTGGTGGAATTAACTTCCACAAGATTATAGGTAAAAACTCATACATAGTAAAGCAACAAGGTTCTTTTTTTGGTCACTTAAATGTTGATATAACTAACAAGGGACAAGTATTAACTGCTAAATTTATTCAAAATAATGGAAAAGTATTTGATGCATTTTCAATAACAAAATGATGAGAAGTTCAACAAAAATAAATTTTTTCGTAATTTGTTTAACTACAAATAGATTTACTTCTTAACTTCAAACAGATCAATCAATTTTTGACAAAAACTTTATTTATAAACTTATATTTCTTCAGTTGGAATATTTATTTTTTATTAATGAGAATTATAGTTAAAATAGAAACAGATATAATAAAAAAAATTAGTCTACCATCCAAAACTATCTATCACATATCCTCCAACTACTAGTCCAAGTACAGATCCTGAGGAAAAAAGCGAGAAATAATTATTGCTTGACTTATGGCAAGAGGTTCTTTTGGAAAAATTGGAAAAATGCTTTGTGTGATACTGAAGGCTAATGGGAACATTGCAAGACTTAATCCTTGAATTACACTTGAACAATCGAAAAGGAAAAATGCATAGCCAATCCTGCCAATAAGGCCCTAAATTAATTAAGTCAAAAGAATTTCCTTTTTTTTCCAAAAATGATAGACAATTTTGATGCAAGGTATCATTTTGCTCTGCGATTAAATATGAGCTCAATATACAAAATGAATCAGAATATGTAATAGTGAATTCAGCAATAATATCAAGAATCGCAGATATTATCATTGTTTCACCTGCTGTAGAAATCACATCACATTCACAGAAACTAAAAATGAAAAGAGTAAACATGTATTTGTGGAATTTTATTCTATTTAGTGTTTTTATCTATGGAATTAGATAGAATTCCCTCATTCACATAATTTTTATGGAATCATTGTCTCATATAAATAAAAATGATATTAAATTAACTGCAAATACAAGATTTTGCTTTAGTTAAACCAAAAATCAAAATCAAAGAATATATGAGATTGTAAATCTTTAAATTAATATTTACCAGATATGAATATTAAGATTTTAATTTCTTTATTTGTTTTAATAATAATAGTTACAAATAATACATTTTTTGTATATGGTCAAAATTCTAATACTACTAACGTTTTTGAAAATATATTTAAAAATTTAAAAAATAAAATTATCGATATAACCAAAAATGTGGAATATACCATAGATATTAAGGCTGACCAAATCTTTCCAAATGATACTATCAGGAACTCTATATTAAATAAAAATGAACCAATGGAATATTTAATTCCCATTTTAGAATATAATTTATTAGGTTTTGATATATTTGCTACAGATATAAAAGTAAGAACAGAATCAAGTAAGATTGATGAAGAAAATAAAGATAAATTAAGAATAGATTTTCCTATTATGCAAGCAAAGAATGTCAATGTAAATAATGAAATTTTTGATCTCAATTATGAGAATATTGATTTAAGCTCTACTTATACAATTTATGATTCAAAATCAGATAAATTTACTATTCATATTCCAGTTTATGTAGCTGTTAAATATTTACCAAAATAAATATGTTAAAAGTAAAATATACATTATAATCAAGTCAAGAATTAACATAGGACATCTTTTTAAATTTTACTCATTTAATATAATTAATACTATTAGATTAAATCTAAAATAGGTTTTTATAATATTTATCAATAAGTTTTGAAAAATTCAATTATAATTGTAGTATAATTTTATAATTAACTTTTTTTAACTCTATTTCTTTTTAGTATGTATTTTTTGTAAATATTATAAGATTTTAATATCCTATTTAAATTATTTTATAGGCAAAAATTTAATTATCCTGAAATTAAGTAAATTACGTATAGAATTGATTTTAAATTGGATCAGAAGAAAGACATGGAAGCCAAAAGGAAAAATCTATAGTTTGAAATGTAACCAATGCGGGGACGGATTTATATCTAATCATCCAATGGAAGCACCAATCTGTGGCATTTGCTTACAGAAAATTAAATCGATTGACTTAACAGTTGATACTGAAAAAAAATGTATTATATGTGGAAGAAATGGAGCTGTTTATTCTTCTAATAAATGTAATGATTGTTATTTCAAAAGATAAGTTATTAACTATATCTCATTAAAGGTTTCTTTATAAATTATGAGATGAAATGATTCATTTAATATCTCGAATTAGAATTAGTTTCTTTACTTATTTATGGGATTTAATCTATAATAGCATTTAGTATTTATTTTTTTGTTTACATATGTTAATTATATATTCATTGTACTTTTGTATATTAGTTCCTTTTATAGAATACATAGATATAGCAATTTACATATCAAGATTCCCTTAAAAGTCACTAATATCTTCATTGGTATAGTAATGATATAATAAGGTACTCCATAAAATTAATCCGTTAAAGTCCTACTAACTTGAATAATAACAAAACCAACGCACTAATTCCCGCACTAGCAGGTATTGTAATAATCCAAGCATAAATTATTTTTTTTCCTATACCCCACCTTACTGCAGAAAGTCTTCTTGTAGTTCCTACACCCATTATAGCCCCTGAAATTGCATGTGTTGTACTAACCGGAATTCCCAACCATGCCATGGCCGATAATATTACTCCACCCCCAGTTTCTGCGCAAAAGCCTTGATATGGTTTCAATTCTGTGATACGAAAAGCCATTGTTTTTACTATTCGCCAACCCCCCAAAAATGTTCCAAAAGCTATGGCTATAGAAGCTGAAAGAATTACCCAAATTGGAACTTCGAAATTTTCTGCATCTAAAAAACCACCAGATATTAGTAAAGCAGTAATTACTCCCATAGTTTTTTGTCCATCGTTTGCTCCATGGGTAAGAGAGAAAAAGGCAGATGATGCTATCTGTAATTTACCAAAGACTCGATTTATTTTGCCTGGCTGGTATTTTTTCAAAAAATATATCAACAATATTCCAAATGCCAAAGCAATAACAAATCCAAGAACAGGAGAAACTACAAGAAATGTTAATACTTTTTGCACACCTCCAAAAACTATTGCTTCAAAACCACCAAAAATTAATGCAGAACCAATTAATCCGCCAATAAGTGCATGACTACTAGAGGACGGTAAACCAAAATACCAAGTAAGCAAATCCCAGGCTATTGCTCCCACTAGTCCCGCTAAAATAACTTCCGCCGTTGAAAAATTAGGTTGTATAATTCCCTTACCTACAGTCGCTGCGATAGCAGTACCAAAAACAAACGGTCCAATAAAATTAGCTAGAGCAGCCATACCTACTGCTTGAATTGGTTTTAAAACTCTAGTTCCTACAACAGTTGCTATTGCATTAGCTGCATCATGAAAACCATTTACGAAATCAAAAAAAAGAGCTACAATTATTCCTGTTATAATTAATGGTATTGGTTCCACTTTAATATCATTCCTACAAAAAAAAACAATTATCCATATTTGAGAACTATGTCTTCCACTATATCTGCTACATCCATACATCTATCTATGGAAGATTCTAGATTTTGATAAATTTCATAATTCTTAAGTATTTGTACAGCATCATTAGTTTCAAATAATTCCGCTATAGCTTTCCTATAAAGATGATCCGCTTCACGTTCATATTTTTTAATTTTGTTACAGTGTTCTATGAAGTTTCCATTTTTTTTTGTTGACTGTAATTTTTTTAACACGTAATGTATTTCTTGGGAACATAAATGTAAAATCTGAGCAAGATCTAACATATAAAACATAGGTTTTTTAATTTTAAACAGTACGAACCTATCTGCTGTACCATCTACATAATCTAAAACTTGATCTATTGTACTAGTCAACCCGGATAGATCTTCTCGATCTAATGGAGTAACAAATGTCTGCGATAAAGTTGTAAATAACTCATGAGTAATACTATCTCCTTTAACTTCAAGATCTTTTATCTTATCTTTATTTTCAGAATGAGATTTTTCATAGTCGGATAAAAATTCTATTAGTAAGGAGGTTGCTTCAACTAAAATAGATCCTTGTTTTTCTAAAGCCCCAAGGATTAATTTATCATTACCACGAGCCCAAGTAAGCCAATTTGTAGGCAAATCTCCATATCACCTTAACACAATAAAATCTAATATTTTATAAAGCATTAGATATTTTTTACCTGATGATTCTGATTGTTAATAATAATAATGATGTGTTTATGACTTTTGTGATTATTATTTATTATAAATATTAGATTATAGCTAGAGCTCTAACAGGAGATCCGGATGCTCCAAGCAATTTGAGTGGAATTGCTATTAACTTAAATTCTTTTTTATCTATTTGAGCTAAATTACATATATTTTCTATTATTATTATATCATTTTTTAAAAGTATTTTATGCACAGGAAATTCTGATTCTATTGCTGAATCTATACTAGGACTATCAATTGCTACAGCATTAATCTTTTTATTAGATAGATAAATAGCTGCATCTGGAGAGAGACCAGGATTTGCAGTTATATAATTATCGGCATTATAATTATGTTCCCAGCCAGTAGAAAAAACAATAGAATCATTTTCTTTAATATCTATTTTGCTGTTGATTATATCTTCTACTGTGATAAGTTCATTAGATGATTTAAAAACTTTTAACAAATGAACATTCTTCATGACAAATCTATTTACATCAATATTATCTATGGATTCAGCTCCTTCGAGAAAATGAGAAGGAGCATCTATATGCGTTCCGGTATGTGTGCTTAAAAAGATTGCTTCTGAATCATAGCCATCAATACTATATTTAGACCATTTTAAAAAATAAAAATTTGGAGATCCTGGATAAAGTTTAATATTTGAGTTTATCGACTGACTTAGATCTATAATCACATTATTTGCAAATTGCCTCTCCTTTTTAATTATTTCAGATGAAAACAAGATAATTACTCATTAAATAGTTGATATCAAATAGGGCATCAATTAAATGCATTTAAATATAATAATGTATACAAACCTAAAATTATTTAAAGTATATTATACATAATAATAATAATGGTAATATTTTTATCATTGTTATTAATTATTAGTGCTGTTATTTTATATTGTAATATTCAAAGTATTGCAGGAGAATTAGAAATGAAGCCAATCATAACTCCTAATAAACTATTACCTACATATGTGATAGATATTACTACAGGTTCTGGAGTAAGTTACAAATTTCAACACTTTTATCCACTAAATATAGCAATACCTATAGGTACAACTGTTGCATGGTTTAACGGCGATCCCGAACAAATTCATACTGTTACAAGTAGTGCTGCCGGAGATTCCAATTCTGGAAAACTATTTAATTCAGGAATTATTCCATATTCATCTTCTTTTCAATATACATTTGATCAGCCAGGTAAAGTTGCATATCATTGTGAAATTCATCCTTGGATGATAGGATCGGTATATGTAAGTGATTCTAACAAACAAGGAAAAAATTTCAAGCTTACAACTGGTACAACTATGGCATTTGAAGATAATACTCTATATGATTGGAGTATTAATACTACCAACATTGATAGAATTTTATTTGATATAGAACCACTATCCATAAATGCAGATAAAAAGACACCTATAACATACAAGATAGGTATTTACAATAATGATCTCAAAAAAGAAATTTTTTCAAAATCTTTTTTTGCTAAAGGTAACGATTTTCAATTCGAACTTTTATCTAGTGATTTGGATGAACCTCTAGTTTATGGTCCAGATTTTAGTGACCCTATTATAGGCGCTTATCATATAAGAGATAATTTTCCTGATGGAAATTATATTCTAAAGGTAGAAATAACAGGTATAGGATCTAATCTAATACAAACAAACATATCTGACGAATTTAAAGGTATAATCTCTTCGTAAAAATAAAGGAATAAGTTATCCTAAAATTGGTGGTCGGATGACTTTAATTAAAGTATTATTTCCTTTATTCTAACGCAAAAGTCTTTTCCATTAGTATTATATAATTCTGCAATAGCTTTAAATTCTGATCCCTTCTTTAAAAGGTTTCTTGGTCCCTCATAATCATAATAGTTTAGCAATGCATACCATTTTTCGTTTACTAGAACATATGCTTTGCCAGGTAAAATTTTTTCTACATAGATATTATATTCTTTTCCTGCTGATTTATTTGGTAATCGATTTAAAGTTATTGATCTATTATCTTTTATTTTGATTACTTGTTGCTTCTCCAATTTCTTTAGGGCTTCTAATATAATATGTGTTTCAAATGTAAATTTATCACTAAAATAGGATAAGTCGAATGAATTTTTATTATTTCTTTCATCTATTAAAAAATTATAAATATGTCTATATGCCCTCTCTATTAAATTATTCT
>DAIPKY010000135.1:0-4160 GCA_036769505.1 Nitrososphaeraceae archaeon | reverse complement strand
TAAAATAGAAATAATAACCAAACTAAATTAAATTTTTTTATTTTAAATTAAATAAACATTAAAGAAAACACCAAGACAAGACATGTTTAGCAGTGTGTTATATGAACATTATCAATACAATACCTCAATAAAGAGAGGACAAGACTATCTTCTAAATCATGTTGATTCTAAACTTTCTCTTGTTATAGTGTATGCTGATTTAGTAGGTTCAACAAAGATGAGTATGAGTTTACCGGTAGAAAGAATGGCAAAGATAATCAAAGCCTTTTCACATGAATTGTCTTCTGTAGTTGAAAGTTATAATGGATTTCTATTAAAATACGTTGGAGATGCTGTTATTGCGTTCTTTCCAAGTGGTTTCAATAAGTATCTATCCTGTAATACTGCATTTCAATGTGCAAATTCAATGATTAAAGTAATAGTAAATGGTATTAATCCACTATTAGAAAAAGATAAAGATCATTATCCAAGATTAGCTGTTAAAATAGGCATAGATGAAGGAGAGAATTTGGCTATACAATATGAATTTGATAAAAGTGCACCGATTGATTTGATAGGCTATCCTATGAATGTGGCAGCAAAAATGACGTCCCTAACCGGACCAAATAAAATATCTACTGGAAATAATGTATATAAATTGCTACATCCTTCACTACAATCAAAATTTCATAAAATGAAGATAATAAAAGAAACTGAATGGAAATATATTGATCTGGAAAACAATTTACCATACAAAGTTTATACAACTGAATAGAATCTGAAATATAATAGTGATATATATTTTGGACTAATATTGAATTCTGTGTGATTAATCTTGTATAAAACGGAGTTTATCAACTTTATGAATAAATTAATATTTCATCATCTTATCACTATTTCGATAAGATAAAGTTTGTTAGTTCTTCATCTTATATACTATTCATATGATTTCCATTTGTAAGGCCCTATTCTTATCTATGAGATTATAGATATCTTAATTGATGACCATAAATCACGAATGTTATTGTAAAATAAATGAAAAAAGTGTAGGAGCAGAGAACCTCTGTTGACAAGTAAAATTTTACTTCCCCATGATGGTACAGAAATCTCAAATAAGGCACTTGAGAAATCTAAAGAATTTGTCAAAGCATTTAATGCTGAGCTTTATATATTGCATATAATAGAACATAGTCCTCTTCCACCATCACTAATTTTAGACCATGATAGACAATGGATAGAAGAATCAAGAAGAAATATTGCAAAGAAATTAAAAGACGGATGGATAAAAATGGCAAAAGAAAAAATAAATCCTATACTAGAAAAAGAAAACATAAAATTTAATATAACTGTATCAACAGATGAACCACCCATTAGTGAACAAATTCTTAAATTTGCATCAGAAAACAATATAGATCTTATTATTATTGGTAGTCAGCGATTGAGTGAAATTTCCAAAATTAAAGCATTAGGTAGTGTTTCAAGAAAAGTTTCAGAAAATGTCGATTGTCCTATAATGATAATTCATTAAATAGAATATCTAATTTATAATTAGAGAGGTTAATAAAAAGATAAGATGTTTTTATTACAGTTGTTAAAAGAGGAAAAAATTCCTTTTATACAGAAATATACATTCAGTTGTCTGTTAATTTTCAATGAACTATAAAAAAGACCTAAACCTAGTTGCAACTTTCGTATGTATAAAGATTAGAATTATGAAAATTATATTTATATTATATTTACGAAATAAAGTAACTTCATTTTAATTCAAATGCAAAAGGAATCAATGTCATCGTCAATTGTATTTTGCTAATTTTTCTAATCTTTTTTTTAATTATATATTCTAATTGTTTTAAAGTATCAAATATTATTTCAACTATTATATCATATGTTCCATAAACAATGCTACATGTTAATACATTATCTATTGATTTAATATTTTTAGCAACAACACTCTCATAGCCTGATTCGCAATTAATTAAAATATATGCCTTAGGCATACAATACTATCTATATAGAGTCTAACTAAAAAAAGTTATGATTCATTGAACTATAAACAACAAAATGAGAAGATTTAAAAGTCCATCCTCTATTGAATCATTGATCATATAAATTTTTAAACAGAAAATTAACTCAAATTTCATTCAAAAACTTATTATATTATTTCACCAAGATCTGTTATTTATGATAAATCGAAGTTTCTAAGCTTTTAATGTTATTATTGAACCTGTTTAATTAATGAAATCAAGTAAATATCCCAGATATTGATTTCTACTTTCTTGACAATAGCAATATTGATATTATCATTATTTATTTTTTCCAAGGATAATATGCCAGGAAATAAAAAGCAGGGCATAGAGAAAGTCCAATTATTTTTTCTGGCTTTATTTTTAAAATAACACGCTTGTGCTGTGGTTTTCTATAATAGTATTTTCCAATCCCTAAATATTTCTTAGCTAGTTTTTGTAAATGTTCATTAGCATTATCATAAGTTTGTTCAATGACTATGCCTTTGATAGATACCATGTTATATGGATTATACTGTTCAACTACAGATAACGCAACCCTAGGATTTCTTGATACATTTCTTTTTTTGACTGCAGCATCTGAGGTATTAACTAATATTATATCATTTTCTTCATCTATATCGGCCCATACAGGAGTGATATGAGGAAATCCATCAGTAGATAATGTAGATATAAAAACCAGATTTCTTCCTTTAAAAAGACTGTTAAATTATTCCTTTGAAAGCTCTCTTGAACCTACTGATTCGTTTACTATAAAAAGACTTTCGGTCTCTATTGGGGGGAATATCCACAATATCGATGTAGGATTTATTATCGTCTTTCTCCATTTTATTATAATTATAATGTCACGTATTAATTTTTATTGATAACTGTTGATCAATAGATCTTTATCAAAGAATATGATATAGTCCTGAATAACTATGACTTGTACATTTATTGCAATAGCATTTTTTAGATTTAGAATAATACATGAGAAACAAGTAATATTCTTTCAAAATACTTTAAGTTTCTATTATCAAACTAAATATTATAAAAGATATCATTAAACTCAATCAGTGTATTCTAAAATCACTAGAGAAGAAATAGTAGTATTCATTCTAAATAGGTAAAAGATCTTGAATCCTGCTAAAGATTTAATTGATTGAACTTAAAAATCACTACAAGAAATAATATCATTCTTTAAATAAATCAACTATGTATAATAATTGTTATAGTAATAATGATTGAATAGTAATAATATACTAATTCTTGAATAATTGATAAAAAAAATAGTATTTTATTACTATTGGCAGAACTTTCTTAGTTCTTTAACAAATTCCATAGTTTTGTTTACATCATAATTCTCTTCTGCATTCACAGCAAGAATTACCCTGTCTACTCCAAAACTTTTGAGTTTAGATAAATCAGAACCAATTTCATCTATTGTTCTTCCAGTCATAGGAAGACGATTATTATTATTATTATGATCATTTTCAGAGCTGCTTGTAAAAAGATATGGATATGTTAGAATAGTTAGATCGAAATCACTTCTAATAGTTCTTTTTGAACTTTTTTTAATAGCATCATTAAACATTTTAAGTGAATTGGCAAAATATTCAAACGATCCTATTAAGACTCCTATATACCCATCTCCATATTTGATCATACGCTCAAACGTCTTTGGTGAGAAACCTCCTAGCAAAATTTTAGGATGAGGTTTCTGAATAGGTTTTGGACCAATTATTGATTTTGGAACTTTGTAAAAATCTCCATTAAATTCTACAATATCATCTGTCCAAACCTTTTTCATAGCTTGAAGAATCTCGTTTGCTCTTTCTCCTCTTTTCTCATAAGGGATATTTGCTGCAAGGTACTCGTCTTTTGACCATCCAATACCTAAACCACAGATTGTTCTACCTTCAGATAAAATGTCGATTGTAGTAAATTCTTTAGCAAGGGTTATAGGATTATGGAATACCATGTCAATAATACAAGTTCCCAAGTTTACCTTTGAAGTATTAGCTGCGATAAATGCTAATGTAGTTAATGGATCTAAAACATTCTTAAAATATTCAGGCCATTCTTTTTTATCTGGAGTACCACCGTAGCCCTGTTGAGGATTAATAGCATATAACATTCGATCATATACCCAAAGTGATTCAAATCCTTCTCTTTCTG
>DAIPKY010000134.1:0-4164 GCA_036769505.1 Nitrososphaeraceae archaeon | reverse complement strand
TTAAATTACCAAAAGGATCTTATGCCACAACTTTGTTACGTGAATTAATAAAACCCCTAGATCCTATTAAAGCAGGATTTTGAAAGCTTGAAATAATTTTTACTAATTAAAAGGAATGGTTAATATCCCTTTAAATTGCAAATTCTGATGGATTGGAATCCAATGTTTCCACGGTGGAAGGAATAATCAATGCGCTTTCAGAATTCGAAACTAATGTTGAGAATATTAATTCTAGTATTGAAGAATTAAAGAAACGTATGCTGTCTCATTCTAATATCGAAATAGAACAATTGCGAGAAAAGATTATTAAATTAGCAAATGAAGAAGCAAAAGGAATTTTAGCCACTGCTAAGAAAGAATCTGAAACGGAATCCCTCTTAATCCAAGAACAGGCTGAAAAAAATTATAATCTGATAAAAAATAATATTGAAAAAAATCATGATAAGGCAATTGATAAGGTAATTAATATGATTCTAGGTAATATCGATAATGAATCTAATTTCGACAGAACGTAGATATTATAGACATTCTATATATATTGCTCGTTACGATCAAAAATATTTAATTAATAAAGTAGTATCATAAAAGGATAGATGAATAAAATTGGGAAAAGCTAACAAACCTCAAAGAATTGTTGGTACAGTTAGAGCTTTTTCTGAACGTGGTACAATGCTATCTAAACATGATTTAGAATCATTTTCTGATTCTAAAACATTAGATGAATTAGTAACTCGATTAAAAAATACATCCTATGTTGATTCTTTGAGTAAAATTCAACAACCTATAACTTCCGAAAAAATTGAAATTGCACTAAAAGAAGATCTTTTCAATTTTCATTCTTCTATGGCAAAAATAGCTAAAGGAGATCTTATAAATGCATATTATAAAAAATACATCCTCTGGAATCTCAAAATAATTTTAAAAAGTAAAGCTTTAGGAAAGACCTATGATGATATTTTTCCGCATATAAATATGCAAGCAGAAGAACTGATAGGAAGAAGAGATATTGTTATTAAAGCTCTAGTTGCAAAAGATCTCGATGAAGCTGTATCTGCTTTACAAACCTCTGAATTCGGTAATGATATTTCTTTAGCTGCTCAACTCTACAAAGAAAATAATAATATCCAAATTTTTGAGCTCTATCTTGATAAAATTTACTACAAAGGCTTAATTAGTGCTTTTGCTAATATAGGTAAGCCTGCTGATCTTCAGCCTTTAGTTTCTCTTGATTTAGACTATTATAATGTTTTAAGCACTCTTAGGGCAAAGTATTGGAAACTTCCAGAAGAACATATTAAATCATTAAGGATAGCAACAACCTCTAGAATAAATGAAGATATTCTAAATAAAATGATACATGCAGATAGTGTAAAACAGGCAATATCAGAATTTTCTAAAACTGTTTATAAAGATATAGTTCTTAATCAAGGAAATGAAAGTGATACAACTATAATCTCACAAATTGAATCTAGCTTTGAGGAATTAATACATAAAAAATCAATGGCATTATATGGAAGAATATTTAGCTATGCACCTATGACTGCAGCTATTAAATTAAAAATAACAGAAATTAAAAATCTAGTAGCTATTGCTTTTGGAATTGAACAAAAAATGGAACCCAAAAATATTATAGATCGATTATTATTTTAATTTAATAGACCTTCTATTTATATTTGATAATAATATTTATTAATTTATTTATTTAATTTTTTGTTATGTAATTATTTGAAAATCAATACCCTTTTTCTTCATCAAGCTAATTAAAAGTTCACAATGTTTCGCATTTTCCAATTCTAAACTTAGATAAACACCTGCAGTTCCTGCAGATATATTGGCACTAAGCCTATCGTGAACTACTTCTACAATATTTATACTTAAATCTGAAATACCATCTACTACTGTCTTTAATGCTCCTGGCTTATCTGGTAATTGAATAAATATTTTTAATAATCTGTTCATCTGTAAAAGACCTTTTGCTACCACTTGCCCAAGTAGATACATATCGACATTACCACCTGATAAAATTGATACTATTTTCTTATTTTTATTTTTATGTCCATTAATTAGTAAATAAGCAAGACTTGCAGCACCTGCAGGTTCTACTACTAGTTTGGATCGTTCCATTAATAAAAACATAGTTTTAACAATTGAATCATCATCAATCAATACAATATCATCCAAATATCTTTTTGCTATCTCAAAGGTTAATTTTCCAGGAGATTTCACGGATATTCCATCTGCAATTGTAAATTCTCCTTTTTTTGTTTGAAGTGACCCTTTTTCAATTGATTCTTTCATTGCTGGAAAAGATTTAGATTCCACTCCAATTATCTTGATATTTTTTTTTTTTGATTTTATAGCAATTGCAACTCCTGCAGCTAATCCACCGCCACCGACTGGAAGATAAATTTCATCTAAATCTGGTAAGTCTTCTAATAATTCTAATCCTATTGAACCTTGTCCTGTTATTACCTCTGGGTCATCGAATGCAGGAATAATCGTCTTATTTTCATTTTGAGCTATCTCTTTAGCTGCTGTCCACGCCTCGTCGTAATCAGCACCTTTAAGGATAACTTGTGCATTATATGATCTGGTAGCTGCAATCTTTGCTGGAGATGCACTAAATGGCATTACTATTGTACATGGAATTTTTCTAATAGTTGCTGCATAAGCTACACCCTGTGCATGATTCCCTGCAGAAGCAGCTATTATTCCATATTTTATTTCTTCTTCAGAGAGAGAATTTATTTTGTAAAGAGCTCCTCTTACCTTAAACGATCCAGTTTTTTGAAAAGCTTCATTTTTCAAGTAAATATTTGTACCAATTAAATTAGAAAAAGTATTTGATTTAAAAAGAGGAGTCTTACCTACAAAATTTTTTAATAAGTCTCTGCCTTTAATTATTTGATCATAAGTAGGTAAATTTTTTGTTTCTAAATTTAATTCATTATTCATTATTATATCTTAGATTACATATATCAATTGTAATTATAATTTGCTATTTCTTTATACAATTTATTACCTACTATTAGTGAATCTCATCTCATCTGGTATTACTTTTTATGTTTCCTTAACTTTCTTATTAGCATTAGTATTAGCATTAGTTCTTAGTTCTTAATTCCTTCAATGTGAATGCTATTTCATTTAATTTACTAGTTACAATTTCAGTTATCTCTTTGTTAAATTTTTGAGTATCAAGATATGGTTCTCGTTTTCCAGTTTTTTTATTCTTAATAGTTTCAATTTCAAAATAAGATATAACTCCTTCCTCTCCTTGCATTAGTCTATTGTAGTCGATTTTAACAGGTATTATGTGATATAATTTTATAATCATATCATTTAATTCTGAAATCAATTGTTCTCTTTTATTTTCACTATCTTGAACTAACGGAAATTGTTTTTCTAGTTTTAAAACTTTCTGTTCAAGATTGTCAATTAAATTACTATTTTCATATATTTTAGTAAATAATTCTTCAAATGATAGGTTATCTAATCCCTGCCTTCGTAATTCCTCCTCTAATATGGCATTTCCTTTGTCCGCAAGTGAAATATAAGAATCTGATACATCGAGATTTAATTTTATCAATTCTTTCTGAATGTTTATAACTTCTTTATCTAATTTGTAATAATGCAAAGCATGAAATTGTATTCCAAAATATCCATATATATAAAATTTATTAACATTACATGTTATTTGAAAATACAATCTATACAAATCTTCGGTTTTCGAATCCGAAATATCAGTAAAAACCCAATCTTTTAGACTTTGCAAAATTCGTCTGAACTCATTTGTAATTTCTGTGAGATCAAAAGTTTCTGCATTTGTTATTGTCCCATCTCCTAACATTACATCAACTTTTTTCATTTGTAATTTTGACTTTAAAAAATTAAAGAATTCTTCATCAATGGTTTTAACAGTTTCATTAACCCTTGTAACGAAATAATCGTTATCTTTCAGAGGAAATCTCATGTCTTCAAATTATAATTTTCAATACATATAGATTTGTAATATTGTGCAATAGTTATTAATTTTATTGCTAATTTAACTAAAAATTTATTATTCTATCTGTTATACATAGCTAAAAAAAACAAAACTAAAATATTAATAAAACTAAATTAAGCTATGCCAACAGCATATATTTTAGTTAATTGTACATTAGGTTC
>DAIPKY010000133.1:0-4165 GCA_036769505.1 Nitrososphaeraceae archaeon | reverse complement strand
TCATATTTCGAATATTAAAATAGTAATAATAATAATAATATTTTAACTTTAATGTAAGTAAACTATACATAAGAATAACAATATATTAATTAAGGATATAGAGCTTCAAATTTAAATATCTAGAATTATTGCCATTAAAAGAGTAATTGAAATATGAATTACTTGTTTTACCATTTTTTAAAAATTACATTAGTAGTATGCATAGTAAACTTCATCAACAATTATTTTTGCAAAGAGAAGTGATCAACCGTTAATACATAATATAATCAGGCGAAAGTTTTCAACCATTAAATAGATACGTGAATTAAAATTTATTAAAAATATAAGATATGATGTCATTATAAGTATTATCTCTAGCAACAACAATGAATGCAAAATACTATTCTAAAAGAAGAATAGAATTATTTAGTATTATGAATATTTATTTTTATGAAGTTAAATTATATTCAATGTTAAGGATGAGAATTAGAATCTATTTATGACGAATAAACAATATAATAACATGTTTAATTTTTTTGTATTATTTATTGAATGTTTAAACATCTTCAGATCGAATTAAAGTCAAAGTTGACATTAATCTATCAATATTATTAATCTCATGTTGAACTTTTTCTTTCAAATCATCCATTGTGTCAAATATTATTTCTACTACTAGATCGTATGGTCCATTAATAATATCAACATTTACAACATTGTCTAATTTTTCAATAATATTAGCAATCTCATATCTAACTTCAGGATTACAAATGATCAGAAGATACGCTCTTAACATGTAATATACAAATAATAGATCTATAAAAGGAATAGTGCATTTTGTTAAATAATAATAGAATTAGTAACCAAGTTTCAAATATAATATTATAAAATAAATAAACTAAATCAAATATAGACGGGATTAATGCATGGAAAAGAGTTTATTCATCATTGTTTCTTAGGTTAACTTTGTTCCCCAATTTTTAAATATTCTGAAGAGTGTAAAAGACTACTCTAAACAACAAAATGTAAATAGCCATAGCCAACTCTCTACTGCTTGCTTTATAATAGGCTATGGCTATTACTAAATTTCTTCAATTATTCACTAATTTTTCAATAGAGGTGGATATTATCCAATATAAGTACTGGTCAATCTAGCGATAACCTAATCTGTAATTTGCTCTTAATATGTCATAGTCTGTATTGAATGTTAAACAAGTTATCTATCTATATAGTTGATTTACATTAAATCATAATAGTATGGATAAAGATATTTCTTGAGCAAGAATAAAAAAGAGATTTAGTTATAAAGATAATTATTATCCACTATACCTGTCAAATGAGTCTATAATATACAAATAATATACAGACAGATGATATTATTAAAAAAAACAAGAAGATTTAGGTAATGTATACTTCGTTGAAGTTCAATAACTATGTCTGAATACATAATTACCTAAAAAGGTAAAGACAAACTTGATATTTCTAAAATTAAGATTTGATAGACACTGTATGGTTTAAAGTAACGGAAGGAAACTCACATCAGCATAAAAAAGCATAAGATACGTAGTATGTGATTTTTATTAAATAATGTTTAATTTGTTTTCAATTATACTCAATTATAAATAAAATATAGTATATATTGACAAATCTGAAATAACATTTTTCATTTATCTATCTCTTGGTTTATTGAGTAGTTTACTTCTATGAAAATATTCTTTAGTCTTTAGTTTATATCCTAAACTTAGAATAAGCCATATGGTAAAATAGTTAGGATATAGTCCCATGACTTTATCATAGCATTCTATTTCATTCCTATATTTTAATTCATACGAAGACAGTTTCACCATTCAAACAACACTTTCATTTTCCCTTGAACATAACTTTATTAATTCTTCCAATTACAAAATTTCTATAATTTGGCTATTGTACAAGTTATACTTTTAGAGTACTTTTGTAGTATTTAATTCTGAGTATTAATGATTGACTATTATAAATGAATTATGAATGAATTCTTTATCAATCATTAGTATGTTGCTACAACTTTTATCTTTCAGTATTAATATAATTTTTCACTAAAAGTTTCTAAATCATCGTTGTTTCCTATTGCTTATTGTAAGTTGCCAATAATTTGAGTAAATTCAAATGTTACTATTAATAAGAATATTCAATGATTTTTATTATGAATCGATTACATAAAAACAATTGATAGATCTAATGTGACATAAAGACTAGCAACAGCAAAGAGCACTACCTAGTATTTTTTAATATTTAACCTAGTACAATAATCTTTACTTTTTATGCTTATATTTACTCTTATCTTATTTGGTCATAGTAGCAAATTGAGATATTCTTAGCTTTATAGGACAATATATTATTGATGCCAATTCACCAAACTTGTTCCTATTCTAAAGTTATGTGTGGTTATTAATTTATTATATTTTTACAATTTATTTAGTATTCAAATAAATATTTCAAGCTTCAGTATTTAACAATAATTGTAGCAATCTCAATTATAATTCTTTTTACTAAAGTATTACCATTTTTATGATATACAAGTTAATCGTTTTTATTTTCTATTACCTGTTAATACATCTGTATGTTCAAGAATAATATCCTGTAATGTTTGATTAGTTACATTTTTTGGATCTATTGATGTGATTACTTTTTCTTGTGCAATGCTCTCATTTATCAAAATATGTAGTACAGTTATAGTGATTATTGTAAATAATATTACTACTAATATCTTGACTTTAATATTAATTGTCTCTTCTTTCTCTGTCATCTTCATTCATCGACTAGATAACATACTATATCAAACCTTCTTAGAAGCAATCTATACACATATAGTTCAATTTTTGAATTGTTATTCATCAAGACAGTCTTCTTGAATTTATAAATTTAGGTCAAAGTTTTATTAGAAAATTATTAAACGCCTATTATTATTCTTTTTTAATTTTTTAATACGTACAACATTCTAATTTGATTTTTATTTATTTATTAGGTTATCGTTAAAATTTTTTTAGATATTAGATAGGTGTTGTAATATTTAGCAATGACAATCCCTACAAAATAACAAAATGACATGCAGGTTTATCACCAAATATGACATATCCGAGACAAGATTGATGGTATTGACAAATCATTAATTCCAAAAATATATGGCGGCAGCTATAATGATCAATGGTTTTGCTTATTTGAGAATATTATTAATAGAAATCTTAATTTCACTTAATATGAATCTATCAAATTAAATAAGAAATTCTTTGAATATTTGATAAAAAAAGAAAAAAAATAGTTATTAGTTGTTGTTATTGAAGTTTTTAATTTCTATACCCTATTTCTAATAATTTGGATAGTTTTGTTGATAGTCATCCTGGTAATGTGGTTTTTCAGCGGGTTGTACTTCAAGATTATAGGTTCCTCCTGTTTCCTGCTGGGTCTCCCCGAATATTGTTTTCTACAATCTCTAGTTCAAATCCTCCAGATGGAGGTGCTAGCCGATATTGCTCTAAATTATGTATTGATTTTCCATCTATTTCTAATTGTAAATCCTCTACCCGTATCAATAAAATTATTAGAACATTGTCTTTGCTCCTCTTCGGTTTGTCCATTAAATGGTGGAAGCGATCGACTGTTACATGCAGTATTCACTATGGGAAATAATATTTTGACATTAGATGATATTATACAATTATGGGTTGGTAATGATGAGTTGGTTGGAACATCTGGTGTTACTAATCCTACTCCTACTAAATAGAGAAATTTACCATTGTATTGTAAACCTACGTCACATCCTGCTTAACCTAATTCAGCAAACGGATTTGTATCTGTTGTATTATGAATCATTTTTAAAAGACTATGATTATGATATAATTTCTTTTACAGATCCTTTTGTTGCACTTAATTATATTAGAGATCGTAGCAACTTCAATGATTTATTAGTAATACTTGACATACGAATGAAAAATTTGAATGGTTTTCAGTTACATCAGCAAATAAAAGCTATAGATCCTACCATCAAGATTCTATTTATAACAGCTTTGGATATATTAGATGAATTATTAAGTATAATTCCTAGTTTATATAAAGATCAAATTATGAAAAAACCTGTTGATAAAAAGGAATTTACAAATACTGTAAAAAAAATCTTACATTAACAAAAACTACTTCTGTATTAAACCTAACTCAT
>DAIPKY010000041.1:0-12999 GCA_036769505.1 Nitrososphaeraceae archaeon | reverse complement strand
AGGACCATCAACTTTAGAATGATCTGTTCCACTTCCTGTAAGAGAGATAGTTGTTCCAGACATTCCAGACATTCCTGAAATGGTAGGGGTGGCTGAGGGTGTATCGGGAATATTTGGAGCAGATCTCGGTGCGCTGATTGAAGTCGAAGATATTTCTTCAGAGGAAATCGATGCACTAGCGGTAGGAGGGGGAGGATTTACATTTCTAGTTATGGGATTAATTGCCAAAGGAGTTAATTGTGTAAGTTTATCAATAGCTTTTTCTAGTGATAATTTTTCGGTTTTCTGGTAATAAGAAATTAACTTATCTCCAATTGAAGTATTTCGTATTATAGTATCAATAACCATTTTAGCCTTCAGGTCGGCCTTTTGTCGATAATGTTGAATTCTGTAAGAATCACCAAATTTTTCAATAGGGTTAATTTGATAGATTAAATCAATAACTTCTCCTGTTACAATTTCTATTGTTATATCAAGAGAGATAGATAATGATTGAGGTAGCAAATGATCTGATTCTTGTTCTTTCCAGTTATAGGTTACATATATGCGATCCGCATATCTATCCAACTTAAACCCTGTTTTCTTTAATTCATTGAAGATATTGTTGATAGTTGATTCCTCAGTTAAATTTACTGGCAATCTAAAAATACCCATTTTATATCCATGAAGAGGATATACACCGCGTTTAGAAATTTCAGAAAGCATTATCCATACTCTATCTTTTAAGAAAACAGACATATTTTTATTTAAACTCAAAAACCTAAAAGGGTTTCGATTTTAATCATGTATGCAAATCCTTTCTCTAAGGTAGAAGAATAGTCTTCAAATAGCTATAAATTCTATTTAACGCCCTACAGATGAAATTGTTGAGGTATGACGATTATTACATTATTGAAAACTATATTTTTGATAACTATCTGTTCAATTCATTCACAATTATGAGTATATCTTGAATATATAGAATATTCTCTTCCATTGTGACAGAATGGTTAAAATAATAAATTTAGAACTAGCATACAGATTATTTCAATAAGAATAGACTTACGTATAATCTAAGCCCATTTAACAATGACAAACAATTTCTAAAGTTGTAGAATATTTCTTTTTCTTTGATTCAGGGAATTTTTATACGTATCCCTAACAGAGGAATATATAAAAAATCCAAGGATAAAACTAATTATCATAAGCATTAGACTATTGTAATGTTAAAGTTTTACAATAACAGTTATGATTATAAAGATTTCCTCTTTGTTCGTTTAGAAATACTCCATTTAATTGGTCATTTATACTCTTTTCTATTTAATATGCTATTAAGTTAGCGTTTTTACTAGTTTGATGATTGTTTATCTATTCTGATAAGTTTTTATTAATTCATCACTAATTATTGCGATAGATCCAAATGAATGCAGGAATCAAAAATTTTTGGTATTATACCATACTTACCTATACATCTAAGATTAAGATTTATAGTTTAAATCAATAACGATTAACTAACATTAATTAAACACTTAAATTATCAGAAATTTTAGGTTTTGATTAATGGGCCGGTAGTTTAGCCTGGTAGAATACCTGCCTTGCATGCCATATACGCAGAGGAGACGTAGGTGGTCGTGGGTTCAAATCCCACCCGGTCCATACAATCATTCATATTTAATTATCGTTCTCTAATAACTTTTGAATTATCTTCTCTGCAATAACATTTGAAGCTAAATCCTGAGCTTCTTTTGTTTGCGCTCCTATATGAGGAGTACAAATAATATTTGATAATTGCAATAATTTTTTATTAGTAGCTGGTTCTACTTCAAAAACATCCAATGCTGCTCCTGCAATTTTTTTTGTTGTTAGAGCATTGTATAATGCGTTTTCATCTACTATGTCGCCTCGGGATGAATTGATAAAAAAAGCAGAAGATTTCATATTTGAAAAAGTAGATTCATTAAACATATGTTTAGTATCAGGAGTTGATGGAACATGACATGAAATAAAATCAGAACTTGCTACTAAGGTATTAAAATCTGTTGTTATCATACCTACTTCATTTATAAAATCTTGTTGAATGGGAAAGGTATCATAACCTATAATATTCATACGTAGTGATCTAGCAATTCTTGCTAGGTTCCTTCCAATGTTTCCAACCCCAACTATTCCTAAATATTTTCCTCTTAATTCAATTCCATTCAGTTCCTTTTTCATCCATTTTCCTTTCTTCATTTCACTATCAGCTAAAGGTATATTTCTCGCTAATGAAAGCATAGAGCCAATAACTAATTCCCCAACGGCATTTATGGCAGCTTCAGGTGAATTTATTACTTCAATATTTTTTTGTAGAGCTGATTCAACATCTATATTGTCCAGTCCAACTCCTACTCGAGCTATAATTTTAGTTTTTTTTGCATTTGAAATAACATCATTTGTAATTTTGGTCCTACTTCTTACTACAATTACATCGTAATTTTCAACTTCTGATAATAATTCAGAGTGCGTGATGGATGGTTTATCGACTACATTAAGACCAGCTTTTTTTAAAATTGTTAATCCTATTTTTGATATGGGGTCACAGACTAAAACATTTCCAGTTATTTTCATGGATAAAATTTTTTCAAATACTAATATAATTAATACTTACCTTACTTAGAACAGTAATAAAAAATAATAAAAAAGATTTTAATTGGTAGAGATAATTTCTCCTCTTAAATGATCCACATAATAAGTTTTATTTAGTGCTGGTAAATTTACTTCCCATCCGAAATGACTTCCAGTAGTAATGGTCGGAGAAGTTTTTCCCACATAATTGCCTATGAAGTTAGTATCTTTTTTTGATTCATATATTTCACCATTACCTTTTATATAGACGTATTTAGAATTTATGTTATTGATATCATTAGACGATAAATTTTCATGTTTCAGAATAATGGAAACAGCAGTGTCGTTAGAGATAGATAGATAGTTAATTGAAGATCTAGTCAAGGAATCTATCAGAGCTAAATAAACGAAATAAGTAATTACCGATGCTATAGCTAATGATAATAGAACCTGCTTTATCATGCATTAAATTATTATTTTATTAATTTATTTTAATTGTTTAATACATTTAATAATACAACTTTTTCATATTTCACTATTGATAAGCATTGAAGAAAAATTATATTCATTAGGATTTGAATTACCCTCTCCTCCAAAATCTTCTGGTTCTTATATTCCCTTGGTTGAAGTAAATGGTATAATCTTTGTTTCTGGACAAATTCCTTTAGATACAGGGTCAAACCCCGTAAAAATAAAATATCAAGGGAAAATAGGAAAAGATACAACACTTGAAAAAGGTCAGGACGCAGCCCTCCTTTGTACTCTTAACGCCCTAGCATTATTGAAAGCTCATTTAGGAAGCCTCGATAAGATCAAAAAAATAGTAAAGGTATCGGCCTATGTAAATTGTATTGAGTCTTTTTCAGATCATCCAACTGTTGTTAATTCAGCATCAAATTTTTTGGAAAGTCTATTTGGGGAAAAAGGAAAACATTCACGGATCGCTATTGGAGTCCAAAGTCTTCCATTAGAAAGTACAATAGAAATAGATTTTATAGTTTCAATTTAATCTTATATTACGTATATAAATTTATAATTTATATAAAATAAAAGAAGATATTCTTCAATAAAAGAAATTCTTATATAGCCTTTTAAAAGAATTTGATTATATTTTAAAATGTATAGACAGTTAGCATTGACCTGGACTCAAATGTGGAAAACCAATAGTGAGGAATTGAAATCGAGAGCTATTGGGTGGAGAAAAGAGCTATCAATTCATAGAATAAATAAACCTAGTAGATTAGATAGAGCAAGAAGACTCGGATATAAAGCCAAACAGGGTATTGTCGTTATTAGAGCACGAGTACGAAGAGGAGGAATGAGAAAGCAGCGTCCAGTAGCGGGTAGAAGACCTAAACACAGTGGAGTTGTTCATATTAAGCAAGCAACAAACATGCGGCTGGTAGCTGAAAGAAGAGTTAATGAAAAATATCCAAATATGGAAATAATAGGTTCTTATTTTCTCTATAAAGATGGTAAACATTCATGGTATGAAGTAATATTAGCAGATCCAAGTCACCCCTCCATTTATAAAGATAAAGAAATGCGAGGAAAATTAAAATCTTTAACTTAATTTTACCCAAAAATTTTTATATAAATCACATTTTTGTGAGAGACCTAATTTGTTCATTCAAGGCATATAATTCATTTTTGTCTATGTTCTTGTCTATAGTAATATAATAAACTAATCCATCAATATAAAAACTAATAATATCTACTTTTTTATTAGAAATAAAAATGAATTCAGTTTCTCCTATGGAGTTTTCATAGTTTTTTCGGATATTATAAATCATAGAATGAATAAACAATTCGTTCCTCATTTCTTCTGTTTTTAAAAAAGGGGTTAAGCCAGTTCTAAGTTGGCCTGCTATTGTTCTACCAAATTTATTTGTTACACCTACATAACGAATTTTAGATGATAGTTCAAGTATTTTCTTACAGTTGGTTTTATATTGCGATTTTAATGTGGAAAGATTTTCAGCCATATTATACGTTATCAAGGATGATATAAAATAGTTTATGAAAAGTTAATATTCTTCAAATATAATATAAATAAATTTTAAAAATTTATATTTGCGGTAATGATGATATATATTGAAGTGCATGTATAGTATCTAACTCTTTTAGACTTACTTTATTAATAGAAATATAATTACTAAATTTTGATATGTATTTTTCTTTTGAAGGAAAATGATGGAAGGATTTCTTGATTATGTTCTCATAAGTCCTAAAGGGAAAGTAAATTCTCTTAGCTAAGTTGACCATCATTTGCTTTGTTTCTTTATCAATTATGCCTTTTTTCCAGCTCAAAAAAATATTATATCTAATATCAATCATTGCTTCAGAAAGAATATTATAATGGGAATCAAATGTTACTGCAATTTCATCGTCCGAATTAATGATGTTTTTTTTAAATAACTCAAAGATTTTTCCAATACCTTTCATTCCAAATTTTTCTAATTCTACTGCGCGTAATGCTCCAATACTAGAGGCACCGTAAACTTTAAAATTCTTATTATTGATAACTTGAAAAACTTCGATCGGGGAAGGAGGATATTCCTGAAGGAAAACTCCATCTATTAGAACAATATCTCTTCTTTCTGCTAAAAGATTTAAATTTATAAAATCACCCTTTTTGGCTGGAGGTTTAAAATCAGCATCAATAATTTTTTTTGCTTTGTTTATATTTAAAGATGGTCCTAAAAAAATAATTGGTAAATTCATTTATAGGATCTCCTCGCTCTCAAGCCCATTACAGACTTTGAGATTTTAAATGTCTCAAGACTAGGAACTATAGCTCTTACTACTGGAATTTTTATTTTTGGATTTGTTAAATTGACGATTATAGCCTTCTTTAATCCTACTATTTTAAAAAATTTAATAATAAGATTAATATCATCTAAAATATCTTCATTCAGATAAGTAATTATATCAGAAAAGTTAATTGTCTTTTCTGAAGCCATAAATTGCCATGCATTTTTATCGTCTGTATTATTATCATTATAGTGTATTTTTCTCAGGTCATCTCTGGCTCCTTGAATATTTGCTGCTCTTGTTTGAGAAACTTCCGTTATAGCTCTTAATAGTGCAATTCTTTTATCAGGGTGAGTACCGTGGCCCTCCGCCAAATAACCATAGTCATGAGATATCCACTCAACGCATGCAACATTAAAAGTAGGAATTTTAATGTCTGTAGTAATATCCTTAATTATCAATCGAATATTAAATTTTTTGAATGTATTTATTAATTTAGTTACTTGATGAAAATCTTCTTGAGAAATTTTCACATCGGGGAATATAGAATTATCATCTATGAATTGTTCTTTGGAAATTGGATTGATATTATAGCCGTGTCGTTGAAAATTATGATATATATTATTTAAAATATGGAATGGAATTGCACTTGCACGTAATTGAGCTAAGCTTATTGCATCTCTTTCAATGACTTCGCATAATGCATGACATACTGCTTCTTCAAAAACGTTACCAGAGGCTAGTCCATTAGTATGATGAAATGCAAAAGGATTGAGAGACGGTGAGTTTGGAGTATATCTGAATAATGCTAATGCAGCCGGAATCAATATATTCTCCTGGTTAATAATATCATAGCCTTCTACATAATCCATTACCATCTCATTGTGAAAATCAAAAGTTAGGGGTTCAACAACCTCCTCAGGATGTAGAATATTGTAAGATTGTTTTAGTTTATTAAAAGTTCCACTAATAAATTTTCTGTAATAGTTTGTAGGTAAGGATGAATAGCGTTCGATGCTTTCCATAATTGCACTTACTTTTGCATGTTTTTTCGTAGGACCCTTTCCGCTATATACCCAAATATAATCTTCTGTACCAGGTAAAACACAGGAATAATTAGGAATGTATAATTTATCCATGTATGTAATATCGGCAATTCTTGTAAGTCCAATTTTTTTACTTATTTCTGAGACATCTTCAAGAGTTTTCTCTACAGGATTGACTCTAGATGTTCCATTCATTGTCCATTTTTTTTGACTGCTAAATATCAATACTAGGAAAATTATCTATTAAGTTCTTATCAATTTTACTAATCAACATTAAGATTATATAGAACTCACGTATTTTTTTTGTTTATCTTGATTTCGCGACAGAAAGAAGCAGAAATAATAAGTGACATTCTGCTAAGGGCTGCGAGCGAACCTGACTTTAGAAACTTACTTATTAAGAATTCAACAGAAATACTAGAAAAATATAATATTTCTAATGAAGCAAAGTATATTATTAAGAAAAGTATTAATGATTTCACTCAGTGACAGGTATTCATTAATTCTAATCAACTATTTTTGATTTGTCATAGATTATTATTGTAAGTTGAGATAATTATTTGTTTGTCCCCCGCCTCTGACTCACAACTATTCATAGATATAGCCATACACAAAGGTGTATTTCTCCTAGTGCACTCTCTATAACGGGGTTACCGAATACTTTAGCTAATATTCGGCAATTAATATAAATATTAACCATTATTAAACAATTATGTATTGATATTTACTATACAAGAGATTACTTTTATTCTTACCCTATTTTGTTATTCATATCAAACTATTTTGAACTGAAAACAATTGGCTTATTTTAGCATTCAACCTCTAATAAAGGTGATAAAGTAAATTCAAAGGCGGATAAAGGAATGTGTAAATTAAATTTAGTAATCAAATCAGGGTTAACTTCTCCTATAAAACCTATTGTTTTACTTTCATATAATATCTCTGCACATCTACCTTTTAGAAATAAATTATTATTATCATTTCTTCTCGTTGTAATATGCTTTCCAAAATTTATTTTAAAAATAGATTGTGCTATAGATTTAGCTTCTGTATAATTAGATTTGTTAGATGCAACTATAACTCCTAAATTCCATTGTTCAACTATTTTATTTTTAAAACTAAATATTTTTCCGATTTCAAATAATTTTTGAGGATATTCTTCATGAATATTGTAAGAAAGATTATTTATTAAAGATGATAATACATTAGTTCTAAGAAATTCATGTTCTTTACTTTTGCTTTCCTTTACTTTAATTTTTTCAAGTAATTCTTGATCCTCAGAATTAAATATAGTAGCAATTGTCCGATCTAATAAAGTAAAATTTACCATCTCTAAGAATCCAAGCCCGGTTAGTGTCTCCTTTATCTCATCAATTTTTCTAAAGTATTCATTTCTTATCCCTGGAGAGATCAAAAATGAAGGTATGGTAAATTCAATATTATCGATGCCATATCCTATTGCTACTTCTTCCACAATATCTATAGAATTAGATATATCGGTCCTATAAGGTGGAACTAAACATTTAACTTTTTTATTGTTTGTTATTGAAACACCTAACCTACATCTATTTAAAATTTGTCTAATCTCTTTTGTTGATAAGTTCAATCCTAAATAGCGTTTAATAATATTTGTATCAACTGAAATTGTATTATCTTTAAGAAGTTTTAATGAAGAAAATGTAGATTTATGGTCATGTATAATTCCAGAACATATTTCATAACCTTCATCATAAAGATAATAAGCAATAATTGCTAAAATGCTCTTACATGTTTCTAAATTTGTACCTGTAATTTCTATTAGTAAATTATTACTTTTATCATTTATTTTAGTGTTATTACTATTTATGATAGGAGGAAAGGATACGATTTGATTCTTTCTATCAGCAATAGTAGGATAACGGTGCAAATTTCTTAATAAACTACTGTATTTTTTCCCAACTGCGAGATCGGATAATATTTCTTTAAATTTAAATGGTTTAGTTTGATCTAATGGTATAAATGATGCTTGTTGACCGCTTGTATTATATGTTAAAGGAAATTCGATAGTATTTAGATCATGGATACCTATAGCAGCTTTTTTTCTTCCTCTTGCTATTCCGGTATGAAGATCTTCTTGCATAGAAATTAATTGATCAAGAATAAAATTATTTACTTCTTTATTTTTAGCTACAAAAAATAATACTACTGGTCTTATTTGCTTTACCTGGGGATCTATAGTTATTTCGTATAATTTATCATTAGAATATCTGAAAATTGGTAAACCTACTGTCTCATTTAGTAATCCCTTTAAAGATCTAAATATACCTGTATCACTAGAAAAATCAGGACGATTAGGATTATATTCTACTCTTATTTTGTCTTCATCTATTCCTTCAATATCTAATCCAAGAAATGGAAGCTTTACTAATATTTTTTCGATATTTTTATTTGGGAAAATACTTTTAATACGTGTCTTTAAGATGTTTACAACTGGCATTTACTTAAACCTCGCAACCATCCAATTTTATTATTATATAATTCCCTTACATCTGAGATTCCATACTTTAACATGGCTATTCTTTCAATCCCTCCTCCCCAAGCTAAAACAAGGTTTCTTATGCCTAAGGGTTGTACTACTTCGGGCCTAAGTATGCCCATTCCAAATAACTCGATCCATTTATTTAAATTATTGTTAAATATCATTGACTGTAGTGATGGCTCGGTATAAGGAAAATAAGTTGGCCAAAATTTTATTTTTTTAATTCCAATTTTCTTATAGAATTCCGTTTGAATACCCATTAGGTCTCTTAAAGTTATTTCCTTTCCTGTTACTACTCCCTCAATCTGATTAAATTCAACCAGATGTTTATATGATACTTTTTCATTTCTGAAAACACGTCCGATAGTGAAGATTCTTGCTTCATCTGGTTTAGTTTCAGACAGATATTTTAATGTCACCGGAGTAGTATGTGTCCGTAAAACTGGTTTTTTAGCTATTTTAATGTTCCATGAATTCTTCCATCCCTTTATATGGGTATCAGAAATTTGTTTTATAAGGTTTTTATTTCCTATTTTGGGTTTAATTTTCTCTGACAAATAAAAGGTATCCTGCATGTCCCTAGCAGCATGGTCCTGGGGAGTAAACAAGGCGTCAAAATTCCAAAACGCTGATTGTATATACTTACCATCAATTTCGACAAAGCCAAGACTTGTGAAGGCTTCACGAATCTCATTAATCAGATCAGTCAAAGGATGTTTTCTTCCTGGATTTGCCATAGGAACTTCGGCATTGACATCGATCGGACGAAAGGTCAGAGTCTTCCATTTTCCTGCTATTAAATGCTCTGAAGCTAATGAAGTAGTATTTTCCTTTTTCAATAAGGTTTTATCATTTATATTTTTCAAATTTAAATGAGTTTTAATTTTCTTTCCGAGTTCAGTAAGTGATACTTTTTCCTCATCTTTTTTAAACCTAATAAATTTAGGCCTTTTTAGTAGTAACTTAAAAAACCCTAATTCGGAATTTGTTAAATCTCTCTCTGTTAGGTGTTTGGATGAAAAAATTTTGTTCAAGAGCAACTCTTCCCCACTGGCATTTTCAAAATTATCTATTAGTTTAAAAATTAACCCTTCTGTTTCTGAATTTGATATATTTAACCATTTATTAGATTTAGCTTTGGAAATTGCTATATTAATTTCCGTTTGCGTTAACAATCCTTTTTCTAATATTGTTCGAAGCGCTATATTGCCATCTCTTACAGCTTTTACTAATCTTCTTTCAGGCAGACCATGTTCTATGGCATTTATTCCAATTTCATCTAATGATATGAAAGGAGGTATTTTGTTGGATTCAATTATATTTTTATACTTTAACCATTCCAATCCTCTTCTGATTTGGTCAAGGGTAAGAGTACTCAATTTTACTAAATCGGTTATGGAAATTTCAGAGAAAGAATTGAAAGAACTAATAATTTTTTTTTCGATAGGATGCAGGTCTTCAATATGGAGTGGAGTGTTTTCCAATTAACTCTAATAAAAATTATTTTTAAACGTTTAAACGTTTGTAATTTCATTATTTAAGAAAATGGAAGATCCTCCCCTTAATCTCGATAGAAGTAACATAAATTCTTCTTTTTGTAATTATCAAGATAATAAAGAGATTATTGTTACACCCTGGGAAGTCTCTGGTGATTTAGAAGATAAAATGTATATTAATCTAATAGAGAAATTTGGAACACAGCCTCTCTCAAAAGATTTAATTGAAAAATTTAGAAAATTAACAGGAGAAATCCATCCACTGATAAGATCTCAATATTTCTTTTCGCATCGAGATCTGGATTGGTTACTAACCAAGTACGAGAATGGTGATCCCTTCTATCTATATACTGGAAGGGGTCCATCAGGTTTTATACACATCGGCCACATTTTACCATGGTTGTTTACTAAATACTTACAGGATAGATTTGGTTCTAAATTATTATTTCAATTAACTGATGATGAAAAATTTCTCTATAATCCAGGAGTCACTAGGGAAACGATTTCTAAATATACTTCAGAAAATATACTAGATATTATAGCAATAGGTTTTCAGCCTAATTTAACCAAAATAATTATAGACACGAAACATATTAATTATTTATATCCAATTGCAACCGAGATTGCAAAAAAAATAACTTTTTCTACTGCAAAATCAGTTTTTGGTTTTACGAATACAACAAATATAGGTATGATTGGTTTCCCCCCTATTCAAGCTGCTCCGTGTTTTCTTCCTTCAATAATTGAAAAAAAACCCACACCGGTTTTAATTCCTGCGGCAATTGACCAGGACCCTTACTGGAGGATAACAAGAGATATAGCTGTAAAATTAGGTTTTTTTAAACCTGCTCAAATACATAGTAAATTTCTCCCAAGTTTATCCCGAAATTCGAAAATGTCATCTTCACAACCTGAAACGGCTATATTTACAACAGATGAACCAGAAATTGTTGAAAAAAAGGTATTATCATCCTTTACAGGTGGACAGGCTACTATTTCATTACAAAAAAAATTAGGAGGAAATGCTGATATATGTCCAGTATACGCTTATCTAAAATATTTTTTTGATAATGAGAAAGAATCTTTGGAACGCTATATTAGGTGCAAAAGTGGAAATTTATTGTGTGGAGAATGTAAAAGTGATCTTGCCAATAATACTAAAACATTCATAATTGATTTTAAACGAAAAAGAGAAAAAGCTAAAGATAAAGTAAAAGAATTTATGTTTGATGAGAAATGTCTAGCAGAAGAAACTTAAACACCTTTGTATGTTTTGATAAATATGAAAAGGAGAAATTGACCAGCTTATTTTCGATTCAAAAAGATGATTCAATTTTTGTAATGGATGTTGAAAATTTAATTGACAATGAGATAATAATTAAATTAAAAGATAAATCTTGTCATAGTATTACGTTAAAGAATAAAGATAACGCAAATTCTCTTTTCATGTTGATCAAAGAAATAAAAAATGGTAAAAGAAGATTCATATCTATCGAGAATGTAAAATCTAATAGTGAGATCCAGATAATAACAGAAACCATTTTGTTTTAATATTCAAGAAAAACTATTATTATCTGCCTGTCTTCCTCCTTTTTTTATCTTATAATTACTAATTTATTTTTATTTATTTAGCGTTTTTTATTAATCTATTTTGATCAATTGTTGTCTCTATTTTTCAAGTAAAAGTTCTCGAATTTTGCAAAAATTCAATTAGGTAGAATATTCTATTAATGGAATAAAGTTTTTGTATTGTTTCTAAAACTATAGGAATTGCACGGATTGAGGATACTCATTTTTAATCTCAACCATAGAATCTGACGGCTTTATTCGAAAGAATTTTATTTTTTGACTCTACTTTTTTAATGGATTCATATTGAATTCTCGATACCAATATAGTAATATCTCAGGGGTAAGATCCCAGCATAAATTCGAATACTTATCAATTTTAGCAAATATATTGACATTCAATCTATTTCTAACATACAATTATTTGCATAGAAAAGAATTGTCCTCTTTTTCATTTCATAAGTATTTTTCCTTTATCATCAATTTCACCATTTCTTATTCTAGTAGAGGATATAGGTTTCCCATCACTTGACTTTGCTATTTCAACTACTATAACACGCAATGGTTTAAGATAGTTATTAATTCTAATTTCATTAATTTGCTTTACTTTCGTCAATGTTTCTTGGCTAACTACAATTGCTTGAATTTGTGATGATTTAATAACAGGGCCAAATTCATCTTCTAGTTTAATTATTGTGTACTTGGCATTTTTAAAATTTAGCGAAATATTTTTTTTTAAATTCAAAAATCTCCTCAGATAATTATTTTTTATATTCGAAGTTGATTTATATCTTTTTACAAATCTATCACTTGTGAGTCCAATAATGACATGGTCGCTGATATCAAAAGCAGTTGAAAGTAGTTTTATATGACCGATATGAATACAGTCAAAAGTTCCCCCTGTTGCGACTAGATTTAACTTTTCCAATCGTATTTATCAACATATTTCATTAATAAAATAAAAATATAATATTAGTAGGTTTATTTTTGAAAAATTTTGATAGCCTGTGGTGGACACACATTTTCACATGCTAGA
>DAIPKY010000132.1:0-4249 GCA_036769505.1 Nitrososphaeraceae archaeon | reverse complement strand
TTCCAAAATAATCGTTGAGTTAGTTTGAGCATTGATAAATTCTAAAGTAACCAAATTGAAAAAGAAGAGTATTAAAAAGAAACTAACTCGTATCAATCTGTAATAATTTTATAGCATTAATACCAATTTATACATTTCAATATACTTTGAAATTAATTCAATTCTAATATTATGTAATAGTTGGGTAGAAAAGATAAATTTTAAATTGTTAAATATAAAATAATTCCAAAAATATCAAAAATATTTTCTAAACATATTAAGTATAATAATAATTTATTTCTGTTATAATTATAGATCCCTTTCTCATTTTAAGTTATTGAGTGATGGTGCTATAATGTTATAAACCTTTATGTAATTATTATTGTTACTTTTGGTAAGATCAAAATAATCGTTATGTTAAATCTGATATATTTATAATCCAAGGAATACTGTCACGAATTATGATCTTTAATTTATAAAGTAAAAATTCCTCCATCACATTTTGTTATCTAGAACAATGAATATTTGGTCTCGTTGATTAATTAATAATAGTAATAATTATAGGGATTATTTATTATCTACATGATAATCTTCTCTATAATTAATACAAAAGAAAATTATAAATTATAAATAAAAGTGGAGCTTATATTTTTTATTATTTAAAAATCATATATAAATTACCTTCCTTAAAAGATAATACATACAGATAACCATCTGGACCTGTTTCTATATCACTAATGCCGCCAAAACCAGTTCCAAATATAAGCGAATCGGCTTCTTCATCGTCATCAACTACTTTGTCTAAAAGATTTTTATTTAATTTATCTAATAAAATGTTCTCTCTGTTTCTATCAAGTGGTACGATATATATATTGCCTTGGTTGTAGTCTCCTATTAACAACATATTATAATATTTATCACCTAATTTTGTAGAATTAATAAATTCAATATCTGTTAAAGCCACAGGATCTCGCCAACTTAATTGCGGGTCCAAGTATATTGAATTAGGTAACATTTGAAGGTCATTTAAGTTCTTTCGGATTGAGCGATCGGTCCCATTACCTGAATCCAACCACTATTGAAACCTGGCTTAACTATATTAATTTCATCATATTGGCTAGGTCCATTTTCACTTTGCCAGAGTGTACCAGAGAGAAGATCAATTGTGATGCCAAAACTATTTCTTATACCATAAGCAAAATATTTGGCTGTATTTGCATTCGAAGAAAATGGATTTGTTTCTAAAGCTGAACCATCTTCAGAATTTATCTTCAAAATAATCCCTGTATTGTCTGGTTTATCCCGAGAATCTATATTTTGCAAAATCCCTCTGTGATTAAGATCTCCTATAATAACATACAACTTATCATTATTACTAAAGGTACTATTCTTTTCTAAAACTAATTTACCTCCGTTATGATTGGGGCCGGGGAGAGCAGGCAAATCAATAAGCAATTTTTGGTTAGTTAATTCATTCCCATTCCATAAAAATTTATAGACCCTATTCTTAAGTATATCGCCATTAGTTATCTCAGTTAAATAAACGAAAATATTTCTACCATTATACTCAATACCTAATAAACCTCTTTCACTGTTTGCGTTAACATCAAATTCGTGAATTGGGTTTTCAGCTAATTGTTGATCAGACCATAATCGGATTTTCCCTTCCTTTTCTATAATTAAAATACCATTATCAACAAAAACTATACCAGTCGGATCCGATAATCCTTCAGCAATTATTTTATACTTCAATAGAGGATCCTTAAAAACAGGATCTCCCAATACATTATGTTGAAGAGATGAAACAATTAAAATATAGAACACTATAATAAGGGCGCCTAAAATAAATTGATATTTTTCCAATAAATAATTCTTAGATACATCTAGTTTATATTTAATTTGGGACTTATTTAACATATTCCGTGGTTCATTCATAACTCATTACATATGGTTAAGAATATTATCATACAGAGATTTTATTTCTCAATTGATTCTATAACTGAAATAAAAATAAAAAATTCTTTTTTATAGAAATTAAACTCAAGTCATATTTTCTTGAAGATTTTTAAATACTATTTATATTTATTTGAATAAGGATCATAGTAATTGTGCCGCTTAATGATGAGACTAGTTCACCCAATAAAAAGAATAAAGACGATAATAATTATTTAAAAAAAAATGAAGATTTCTCTTTTAAAGAAAAAAAACGTATAGTCATAACGTCCCTCATAGCATCGGCTATCCTTGCTATTCTAAAACTTATTATCGGATTTTATACTAATAGCCTTGGAATTCTTTCAGAATCATTTCATTCTGGTCTCGATGTAATTGCTGCTCTAATGACTTTTTATGCAATTAGAATTGTAATTAAACCTCCTGATTCAAAATTTACATATGGTTATGCTAAAATTGAGAGTCTTTCTAGTCTGGCAGAAATATTACTTCTTTTTCTGGTTGCAGGGTATATTTTTTATGAAGGTTTGGAAAGAATTTTCGTTAAAAGTATTGAACCAGATATAACGTTTTTTTCATTCGCAATAATGACAGTTTCAATAGTAGTTGATTATTGGAGATCAAAAGCTTTGTTTAAAGTTGCTCGCAAATATGGGAGCCAGGCGATTGAGGCTGATGCTCTACATTTTAAAGCAGATATGATCACTTCTATGGTCGTTATTGTCGGACTTTGTACAGTATTGTTTTTTAAAATACCGAATGCGGATGCATATGCTGCATTAATAATTTCATGTATGATAATATATACCTCACTGGGACTAGGTAAACGGACTTTAGATGTTCTTTTAGATAAGGCTCCAAAAGGCATTAATCATATGGTATTGGAATCGATTTCTGGACTAGACGGCGTAGATCGAGCCCATGATATCAGAGTAAGAAATGTAGGAGCTGCACTTTTCATAGATCTTCATATTGAAGTACCTAGAACATCAACTCATGATAAAGCACATAAAATTGCTACGAATGTCGAAGACAAGATCAGAAAACTGATCCCAAATTCCGATGTTTTAGTTCATGTAGATGCAATAGAATCTAAGTCAGAAACCTTAACTGATATAGTAAGATTAATTGCCTCAGAAACCGAGGGAATTAAAAATGTACATTCAATCTTCTTCTCACAACTACCATCATATTCAAATAAACAAAGCAATAAAAATTTCCGTGAAACTAATTTAATCCAAGGTGATAACAATAATCCAATTAAAAATGAAGTTAAGAAAGAGTTGAGGGTCAAAAATAATAATAATAATAAAGGATTGTTACATTTGTATTTAGATGTTCAAGTTGATAGTGGATTAGATCTTAGAGCCGCTCATAATATTATAGAAACTTTTGAGTCCAAAGTTAGGAGTGATATTCCACTTATTAAACATATAACAACTCATATTGAATTTGAAACAGAGGAAATTAAAAAAATTGGAATTGAAAAAGAAGTTCATTCTTCATACCTAGAAAAGATTCGTAAATCCTGTTTGAAAATAGAAGGTGTAGTAGATTGTAAGGATATTGGAATAGTAGATATGGATGGAGAGCAACATATTACTTTAACAATAACAATTCAATCTTTAAATCCAAGTGATCTTTCAATTTATGATGCTCATCAAATTGCAACTGATGTCCAACAAATGATAATGAGAGATACTGGAGCCTCTAAAGTAGTAGTACACACCGAGCCGTTATAGGATACTTCGACATTTATTGAAAAGTAAAATTACAAAACTCGTTGCAAATCTTTATTCGATTTAAATTTTCTATATAGTATCTTTTAATGACCAGTGTAGAGTAATAAGATCCTTATAAAGAATTACAACATAGTCACAATGTACGTATTGATTGTATCTGGAAATAATGTGAATGGTATTAGAGGTTAATATCTTGATAGTATCTTAACAAAAGAATATAATGACATTTTCATTGAAAAGCAGAAAATAGAAGTTTGAGGTTTAGTTCAGAATAAATTGAATTGAAATTGTAAGAAGCGAATATTCTTCTCCCCTGTTCCTATTACTCGATGGGAAGGAATGGATAATATGGTTTACATTAAGAAAATCTAATCGCTATTTAGAAATACTATTTATTATATTTCTCAGTATTAAATCAAAAGAATCGATGAAAAGGAAGATTTCTTTTTTTAGAGCCTTTAAATTAATTTAATCCTTAGACTGCATTGTCAACGAATAAAATAATTATACATATTTCATGATAAAATATTTATAATAAATTAAGAATGATTGTTGAATAAATTTTGAGCCTGGAA
>DAIPKY010000131.1:0-4256 GCA_036769505.1 Nitrososphaeraceae archaeon | reverse complement strand
TCTAACATTTTCAATATATCAGTTGTAGTTATTATCCCTGTTACATTTCCTTTTTCAGTAACGAGTATACATTTGGCAAATCTGATTAGCGGGACGAGAGCCTTTGCAGGAGTAACCGAGTCGACAAGAGGAGGAGAAGGCTCCATAACATTATCAATTGTCATATTTTTGATATTTTTTTCATCATTCTCTACCATTTTCTTTGCTAAATTATCTTCTGATACAATTCCTATAATTTTTTGACCCTCAAACACTGGGACTTGACTGACAAAATTCAGCCTCATTTTCTCAAGTACACTATAAAGTATATCCTCTTTTTGCGCAAATATTATTTTTTTACTACAAATATCTCCTGCTTTTTTTGCTGATTTGCCTTCTAAAGTGCTTAATACTTCAAAAATTTTTTTGGCAGTATCATAACTGGGCTTACATCTTCCAGTCTCGATCTGATTGATCATTGATGTACTAATCCCTGTTAAGGATGCAAGTCTTCTTTGAGTAATTCCTAACTTTTGTCTTGTTTGTTTAATGTATTCTAAACTGGGAAGCATTACTAAGATTATATTACATGACATTTATAATCTATAAATTTTAAATTATAATAATCCAAAATAGAATTATAATACAGAGCTATGATAATCAAGTTAGAAAATTTTGATGTAAATTGATAAATGTTATTTTACGATTTATAATAACAATAAAATAGTCTTTATGAGAAAAAAGATTTCTATTAATGTCTTTTTCTAATGATAAAGAAAGTAAATGGGATTCGGTTAAACGTTATAAATTAAATAAAATGATTAATAAACTAGGGAATATTACAGGTCATGGAACGGAGCTTGTTACCGTTTATATTCCTCCACGACGACCAATTTATGATATTGTCTCTCAATTAAAAAATGAAGCAGGAACTGCTTCTAATATAAAATCGGATTTAACTAGAAATCACGTACAAGATGCATTAAGTAGAACTGTCGAACACCTTAAGTTGTATAAAGAACCTCCAGAAAATGGCCTCGTTATCTTTTGTGGTGCTATCCCTACCGGAAAAGGCATAGGAACAGAAAAGATCGAGATCTATTCCGTAGTGCCTCCAAAAGCGGTACAAATTAATCTTTATCGATGTGACGACCATTTTTGGATCGAACATTTGAAGGACATGATGAAGGATGACAAAGTAATAGGTATATTGTCATTAGATACTCAAGAAGCGGGTTTTGGTATACTTACCGGAGACAGATGGGAGGTGGTTGAATCATTGACTTCTGGTGTGGCGGGAAAACACAGACAAGGAGGTCAATCTGCCCGTAGATTTGAAAGATTAAGAGATAACGAATTGAATGAATATTATCGCAGAGTTGCAGATTATGCGCAAAAAATCTTCATTGATGAATATGATGTTAAAGGATTAATTATTGGAGGACCAGGTCCCACCAAAGAAGGTTTTATTCGAGAAGAATATCTTGACTATAGATTGCAAAATAATGTTATTGCTGTTTTAGATTCTTCTTATTCTGGAAGTGAAGGTGTCAGAGAGCTCATAGACAAGGTTAATGATCAAGGAATCATGGCTGATTATAGATTGATGGAAGAAAAAAAAATAGTGAAACGGTTCATCAGCGAGGTATATTCAGGCAAAGGCCTAGGGATATATGGAATTTATGATGTTATCAATTCATTAAAAAATGGTTTTGCCGATTTGGTAATTGTAAATGATGATATCACTATTCTTAGGGTAGAAATTAAATGTAACAAGTGTCAAAACATCCAAGAAAAATTTATTGAAAGGAATGAATTAATGTCCTTAAAACAAGCATCCACATCAAGTAATTGTCAATCCTGTGGAAGCCAAGATTTAGAATTATCAGAACAAGATATTATTGAATATTTAGAAGAATTATCATTAATGAGCGGTTCTAGATTAGAAGTTATATCAGGAAAAACAGAAGAGGGTGCACAATTAGCAAGTTTAGGAAAAATAGGTGCAATTTTAAGATTCAAACAAAATAACCAATGAGACTCAAAATTAAAAATAATTAGGCTTTCATATAAAGGTAAGGGCAAATAATATATTTAGAATCTTCTTAATATTTTTGGTTTGAGCATATCTGGATGTTTTTTCAATTGACTAACTAATCCTAACATATTCACTTTATCCTGGGGAAGAGTTCCCTTAATTGAATATACATTTGAAGCATGATTAGCTCTGAATATTACAGAAGAAGATGGGTTTATTTTGGATATAAGTAATTCTAGTTCATTTAGGATCTGTAAATCATCTAAAAATTCAAAAGGTTCTTTGAACTTAGTCATAAATTCATTATAAAGGCTGTCATCTAAGTGAAGGTTTAATGCTCCTATATAATCAGGAGAAACTTCGCTAATAATCTTAGCTGTTTCTTGAATATGCTCATAGCTATATTTTTTACCTCCTAAACCTAGAATGATCATACATGAAAGAACATAATTAGTTTCTTTTGCTTTTTTACAGCTTTCAACAATTGTTTTATATGTTGCACCTTTTGTAATCTTTTTTAAGACTTTATCACTACCGCTTTCTATACCCACATACAACATTTTCAGGCCAGCAGTCCTTAACGTGCTTAATTCTGTATTAGATTTCTGTAATAAATTTTTAGGCATAGCATAAGAAGATACCCTTTCTAATGATGGAAATTTTTTATTTATATATTCTAATATTTTGACCAATCTATCTGTTGAAAGATTTATTGCATCACCATCGGCGAGAAAAATCCTTTTAGTGGCAGGATACAATTTAGAAGTCATATCTATTTCCATTTGGATCTCTTCCCAAGGTCTTTCTGAGTATGTTTTACTTCTATACATGTCACAATAGGAGCATTGATTGAATGAACAACCCAATGTTACCTGAAAAATTAAAGAATTTGCTTCAGACGGGGGTCGATATAGAGGATATGAATATTCTAATTCCATATTAATAGTTATTATTTATTTTAATAGTATAAAATATTTTATTTTGTGCAAATTAAACAGATAAAAGTGATTGTGGGTCAGTTCGTCGCGAGTTCCTCATTGTATTAAACTCAGACTGGAGCAGCATATTACTTCATTCCCATGAAAAATATATCATATGTATGTTAAAAATTTATGTATTTGAAATATTTTACGATATTAAGTTTATAGGTATTATTTCTGCAGATTCTACCCAAAACGCATTTCACAATCATAATTAAAACCTTAAATAAATTATCTTTTTAGATTTTACATTCTTTATGTCATTAATTCATGTCAGAAAATACGAATCCTAATTCGTCAAATATCAAAATTAGTGATTTAAGGAGGTCGAATCTCTCTTACACTAAAATTTTTAAAATCTACATCATCAGCCTTATCCCAACGAAATGTAGCGATTGGTCCACCCCAAGAGATTATTTGATCTCTTTTACCATCACATTTTTTACCTGAGTCTCCCCATTTTCCTTTATCTGTGTATTCATTGATCTTTAACCATTTTCCATCATTATTATAATCTATCCAACTTTCCATTTTTACTATAGTCTTTGATGAATCTGATTGCTTTTCCAGATTATAAACTATAAATTTATAACCAATCCATTTATCTTTAATTGAATTTAAATTGTCTTCAATTTCAGTAAAAAAATAACTCACATGCCATTGTTCCTTAGCAAATCTATTATCTCCTGAAAAAAATAGATCTCCTTTATAAGCAACTCCTTCACATGGTTCTCCTTCAGTATGATGTCCTCCTCTGTTGTACCAAGTAAATCTTCCTTCATCTATGGGAATATTATTATTATTTAATTTTATATAACCTGTTATTTCAACATTTTTCCAATCTTTTTCGGATTGCATATAGCCTTGGTCTGCCAATTCTGATTGATCGAGAGTTTTAATAGCTTCAGGATGGTATCCATCAGAAGTAAATACATTCATTCTTACTTTAGCTAAATTATTTTTTGATTTAATTTTCCAAGATAAATCATCGTTTTTAGTAATTATTAAATTAGAATTAGCGTATTTTGAATCTGATTCGCCAAAAGGATAGAATTGTTTATCCTCATAAATATTATTCATATTCATAAACCATTCTTCTCCACCATTTTTTGTAGGATATATTTTTTCTATCCCAAACTTGTCAAATTTTGAATCCAATTGGGCAATTGGCATATTTTTCTTTGTATCAGTAATATGATCTGTCTCATCTTCATCATCTTCATCATCATCGTTATCCTTTGAGTTTTCATCTTCATCAT
>DAIPKY010000040.1:0-13262 GCA_036769505.1 Nitrososphaeraceae archaeon | reverse complement strand
TTACTTTAATTTTACTCTCCATTAATTGATTAAAGAATCCAAGTATAAAGTCTCCCGGAACACCAAAAATATGTCTTACGCCATGATTATAAAGTTGTTCTATAAGATAATTACCTATACTAACCGTCTTGCGGCTACTTGTAAAATGTTGCTTATTCAAATTCTACAAGATAACATACTGCTTATCATCTATAAGCAATTATGTAGACAATAAAAGTTTAAATGAATAAATCTTTTTCTCCATTGGAACAACTTAACAAATTTTATTTAAAATTTCAGAACTACATATCTTTGAGTTAGATGATTATGCTAGATTAGGACCTAAGATTATCAAGAGGAATTGGTTGGAGTATATTCTGTACAAGTATTGAATAAATAAAAAAGGGGAAACCATAAATTATATTGATGAAAAATATAGTTAATTAATAGCTTTTGACATGAAAAAGAGATTTGGTTTCAGACGAGGACAAAAAGTTTCTTGTAACAATCATAAATCTTCAGAGTTTAGCAGTAATAATGATAGTAATATAATGAAATCTTCGTATTTGTATAAGCTGGTGTTAAATAGATTTTTGTTAGGTTGTGTATTAATTAGCATAGGCATTTTACTAGCTGAAAGTGGTGGTAGTTGGGACATCACAAATCATCTTTTAAATAAACCGGAGACCTTTTTTTCTCTTCCCCATATTTTATTATATAGTGGAATAATTCTAGCTATTATAGGAGCTACAATTATGTTGCTTCATTGGAGATCATATTCTACTTATATTTCTTCCCAGAGAGGAGAAAAGAATCTTGAATTGGATTTATCAATAAAATTAGTAATTACTGGTGTCACTATGCTGATATTAGCTGGACCACTTGATTTTTTTTGGCATTCAGCTTTCGGTTTAGATGGTTTGCTAAGTCCTCCACATCTTATTTTAACAATTGGAATGTTCGCAGCCAGCATTGGAGGTCTAATAGGACTAAGAACATTTATCTTCATTAACAATAGTATTAGTCAAGATAAAAGACAAAATAATGATATTGACAATTTGAAAAACAATGAAAAAAACTCAATTTCACTATACACAACATTAACCATTATTGGAATATTACCAATTTGGATGTCATTATCAGGTTTAATTTACATGTTCTCATTACCATTTTCAGATACAGAATACTATAACTTTAACTTAGAGCCTACCACTGCAGCCACTATAGCTACTGTAAGCTTCCCATTTTTAATCTCATTTATTTTAGTATCATTATTTAAATTAACAAATGAAATAGGTAACAAAAAAAGAAATTTTGGTGCCATATCTATCACTGGTTCAATTTTTATTATTATTGCAATAGTTACAATGATGATTCCAAATAAATCATTGATACCGACAATTCCATTCTATGTTCTTAATCTCATTCCTATTATAATTGCTGATATATTTTTATCAAGACTACCATTAAAGAGAATGTTTATTTATACATCAGGAGGAATTCTTGGTTCTTCCTTCTTTATGCTATATTATCCAATGATAACTCATATCTATAATGAAGTATTATCTAATCAATCTGTTTGGCCTAGTCTTACTGCACAAATATATTTTGACATGATTACTCAGATCTATCCTTTAGTAGTTCTGCCAGCTATTGGAGTAGGAATTTTGGGAACAATTATTAGTAATAGATTAATTAACAGAAAAAATTGATAATATCGATTCATATTAATGATGTACGATTATGACATTCGAAGAAGAATTGATATTCAATTTCTGACAAAAAAAATACTTTTTAATTTTTAGTAATACTAATAGTATTTTGTATTTCCAAAATATAATCTAGTTTTCTTATATTAACAAAATAGAAGGAGAAGGAGAAGGAAAAGATAACATTGAATTTTTTAACTAATAAATAGTAAACTATTATTAATTGTTACCTGAACAAATTCAATTAAGATAAATTTTTTTTGAATTTAATACCTTTTCTTTATTTTTGATTTTGAAAAATTAAAGAATTTCAGAAAGTTACTTTACTGCTATTTTGTATCATATTAATCAATCGTTTCAATGTATTAGTAGTAGACATACATTGTAAATGATCTTTGTAATTGCATGTTATTGGATCCAAATATCCTTGGTTATCTTTTAAGTTTGTTTGATATTTCAGTTTATCATCTTTATTATTGATACTTTTAACTAATCCTCTAACTATTTCTTTTATAACAGGAATAAGCGCAGATCTTCCCCCATAAGCAGTATTTTTATAGATAAGCCAAAACATTTTAGTTGAGTCATAATTTGTCGGAAATATCATTTTTTTAGTCTCAAAAGCTACCTTTGAATAATAATGACCAGCAATTTGAATCCACCCTTGAGACAACATGTTAACATATTTAGCAAATTTCCAGCACGAAGAACATTTATCGTCAAAGATGAGTAATGGTCTATCAAAGGAGGCAAATGAGTCCATTCTCTTTATATCTATGGATTGCAATGTACTTAAACATTATTTCTAAAAATTTAGATATGATTACCATATACAATTTCAAAACTAACAATATGAATATGTATGAATATTGATTAAAAAGTATCTCTTTAATTAATTGAAAATAGAATAATAGTTTTGTTATCAATCCAAATTTGAAAATTCATTTAATAGGTACAAATAATATAGTTTTTTTGACTATTTCATACTATCAGATGAATTATGGTTATACTCTAAATTTTTATCTTTATCCTATTCTATTGGAAGGGTAAATCCAAATTCGGCACCTATTCTATTACCATCATTATTATTATTATTCTTTCCCCAAATCTTTCCACCATGAGCTTCAATAATTTTTTTAGATATGTATAAGCCTAAGCCGGTCCCACTATCTGATTTTGTAGCGAACTTTGTAAATAGTCTTGACAATATTTCGGTATTTATACCAGTCCCTGTATCCTTAATAATAACTTTAATCCTTTCAATATCTTCTTCTCTCTTAGCTGTAATAGTTATACTACCACAAAGTTTGCCTTCTGTAAACTTGATAGCATTACACAATAAATTATCTACAACTTGAGTTATTCTTCCTTTATCAGCTTTTATAAATAAATTTTTTTCTTCCATAATAAAATTTAAATTTAAGGTTTTGCCCATTTCTTTTATATTAGTTTTATATTGTGAAACAAGACCTGAAATTACATTTTCAATATTAAACCATTCTTTTTGTGTTTGTAATGATTGACTTTCTATTTTTGCGACATCCAAAATATCATCGGTAAGTCTTTTTAGTCTTTTTGCATTTCTCATAATAACTTCAAGTAATTTTCGCTTTTCTTTATCTTCTTTACTTTGAGAATAGACTATTTCAGTTATTGCAATTATAGGTTGTATGGGAGTTCTTAATTCATGAGCTGCTATATTGATAAAGTCCTTTTGTATTTTGTCTTGTACTTTTAACCGGTCATATAATTCGGTTTGTAACCATAGAGTTTCAAATATGGAGGCATAAGATAATACTGTTGATTTGCTATTAGAATAAGTTGCTAGACCTATTGCTTCATAAGTTGTATCTTTAGTATCATCCTTTAATTCAACAGCTAAGGAATATTTTCTATCTACTATAAGAATTGAAATTGTTGTTTGTTGTTGCCTTTCAATAAAACGAATCTCTATTTTATTGGATTTTTGTAGTTTATAATTTTTTTTTCTTGATATTTCTCCATTTTTTTCTTTTTTATGTTCTGTTTTTTCCTTTATTTTTACATTTTCAAGATTTCTTTTTATATCTTGTAATTTATTATCAATTGGTGTCATAATTTTGATATTTACATCACCTTTCTTAGATGCGATTTCAGTTAATAGTTTTATAGAGCCTGCCTTTTCTTGACGATGAAATGCATTAGCAGTAGAAAAGATTATTAATATTTCATCTTTAACTGATTTTAAAAGGTCAAAGGTAAGATTCTGGACTTCAACAGGATTTCTTATAATTTTTATACCTTCTAATTTGATACCTTCTTCTAATTCTATTATTTTTTGTTCTGCAGGAATGGACTTATACCAAAATGTATTAAAAACACATTGCATTTGTTGTACAATGGGATTTATATTGCTATAGATGATTTGTGTTACCGGTTGCGATTTCTCCTGAACTGGAATAGCAATATATTCGGATTCACTTAAAACAAAATTGTTTTTTACTCCATCTAAATGTCTAAGCTCATCAACTATTTTAGAGAGTTCTTTGCAATATTTGATATTATCTTTAGTAATATCTATAAGGTATCTTGATATGACTCCTCTAGTCTTTGCTTCAATAATTGATTTTTTTATCAATTCAAACTCATAATATGAGAGTAAATTATAACAGTTTATACAATTATCTACCTTCCTCTTTGCATTAAGAAATAATTGTGAGTATGATTTACCTATATTTGAAATTCCATATACTATATCTATTCTTTGAACGGCTGAATGAGATGAAGGTGTATATGAGGTTGTGTCTGATGTCAAAGATATATAGTTTTATTAATTTATAAATATAAAGTAGTATGGTAAAAAGTAATTATTAATATTTTATTTATTATTTTCCTAAAGTTTACAAAAAATTTCTCTATTTATTCAAAGAACCATTTAACAATCACCAAGGACATTACTATATACAAAATAATCTACTACTACTCTCAATAGTAAAAAAGAATATTATACGTTGTTGATTTCTATTTTTAACAGGTTAAATATACTAAAAAATAACTACTGCTTACATTGGAGAAATGGATATTGCAATTTGTTAGAGTCAAGGCAAAAATAATAACCGTAATGTAAAATAACTAACAATATAAATACAAAATAGAATATAGTAGTTAGATAGTAATCATTTATAATTATATATTTAGATGGTTAGTTATAATTTTTATTTACATGAACTATCTATTCTTGCACATACTTGACCGGTCTTAGACAAATCTTTTATTATTCTTTTTTCACAATCTGAATTTTGGTCAGGAAATTCATCAGAAGTAACACATCCAAAAAACATATCACCTCGTTCTATTGGTCCAACTTCGGTATTTCTATTAAAAGTAAATGGAATTGAAAGTCTTTCACTGTTACTTTTTTTATCTCCTTTTTTTATCTCATTTTGTGCATCTATTTTCTTTATTTGGTATTCCCCTTTTATCATTGCTACCACATACATATTATTTATCTTTTTGTTATCATATATAGGAACATCTATTCTTAATTGTACTTCTTTGGGAGTTTCTTTTGTGCTTGATGCAGATGATTGACTATTGGTTTTGTAGAGAATATTAGATTCACTAAATTTTTTTAATGTATAGAATAGTTTAACTGTATCTTTTTCAGTAGAAGTTAAACCAATATTCCCTTCATCACAATCATATAATGGTAAGTTTGATGTAGTACTAGCATTCAAATTATCATCTATTAAATAGGCACAGACATAATATTCATCATCAAACATTACTTGAGAAATATCATTGCTTTTATTAAATTTTAATTCAATAGTTAAGGAATTATCCTTTAAATTTATCTTATTTTTATTTTCTTTTAGATCAACGTAAGTGGTCTGCCCTTCACCATTAAGATAACCTACTATCTTTAATCGATCATGTGGGTTTTTAATATCTATATTATTTAAATTTATTTTGGTCTTTATAGTAGTAAGATCCCCTACACCATTGTTCTTCTCATTTTTTTTAATTTCAGTAGGTTGAGCTGTTATAAAATTAGTCTGATTATTAAATATTAATAATATAGATGATATTAAAATAAAAAATAGTCCAACTCCTAAAGAAAATTTATCTATCTTTACTTTCAAGTTTATATTTCAAATACTATTCAATAAACAATATAAATACCAAGATTAATCTCGTTAAAGAGAAAAGTGAATATAATTTAACTTTGAATGGTAACTATATTGAATCTTCTATTTCTATTTATAAAAAAAGAAATGAATCATTATCATACCTATTGTTACCTACTAAGAAATATAGATAAATAATAGATGGATTAATGAAGGATATTAGTTATAAAATATCAAATAGACGAATTGAGGAATGAGAAAATATGGAATATTAAAATGACCATTGGAGACTTTTCATAGTATAATATATATGTAGACTAAAATAGGCCAAGAATTAATTTAATTCAAATTAAATTTACTTCAATAGATTATATAAAATGGTCTTAGAAATATAACTAATGACTGCATTTTATTAATGATCAAACAGTAAAACAAATTAGAAATTAAATTTTTTGAAATATAAAAAACATAAAGCATCCTCTAATGATGAAGAAAACATAACAGATACGATTATCAATTCTAATAAGCACGTTATTTGAATATCTTAGTATAGAAAAAAAATAAAATATTTTCCGAAAATTGGGTATTAGATAGCTCAATTTTCAGTTTTGCATAAGAACCGAAATTAACAATTTCAAAAAGCTAATCTTTATACAATAGGATAATATTGTTAATATATATAGAGTATCCGTGACTAATTACCAGGGTATTATTTTATCATGAAATTGAACGAAAATGACTTGCCAAAAAGCTCAGGAATAGAATGGATAAGTAATGATAAATTAACTTGGATCAATATAGAAAAACCTACCCGTGAAAAAATGAAGATGCTCGAACTCCATTATCCTTTTCATGAACTAAATATTGAAGACTGTCTATCGAAAATTCAAATTCCTAAAGTAGATCGTTATGGAGATCATGTATTTGTCATACTCCACTTTCCTACAATGGAAAATAAGGAAAATTTCCCACGTTCGACTCAACTTGCAATATTTGTAGGTTATAATTATTTAATTACAATTCATCAAGGGAATTTAAGAGCTTTAACAGAGATATTCCAAATCTGTAAAATTGACCAAAATCAACGAAGTTCATTTATGGGAAATTCTTCGGGATACTTATTTCACAGTATTATAGATTTACTAGTAGATGATTTGCTTCACATGTTAATAAAAATAGAAGGTAATTTAGATGATATTGAAGATTTAGTGTTTAATGAGAGGATTGCTATTGCAAAAGAAATCTCTCTTCTAAGAAGAGAAATAACTACTCTAAAAAGATTAGTATATCCTCTAAAGCGTACAATATTGACTGTTACTAGGGAAATACAAAAGTTCTCAGAAGAAGATCTCACTCTTTATTTTGACGATGTAAAAGATCATATTGACAAGGTGATAGAAGTCCTTGACGAATCAAAAGAGACCATAGAAATATTCAAAGATACTGACTTCATGCTTAGCGCTGAAAAGACTAACAAGATCTTGGCAATTCTAACTATACTTTTTACATTATCAATTCCTGCAACAATATTCGCAACATATTATGGAATGAATGTGAATTTACCAGGAGGTTTTGAAACAGGTGCTGCAGCAGCATTTCTAGGACCATACACAACTTTTATAATAATAATTCTTTTATCTATAATACCTGCAGGAGCTATGATATATGGGTTTAAAAAGAAGGGCTGGCTTGAGTTCTAACTTTCTATTAGATTATACAACTTTCAAACTATTAAATTAATAAGTTTATTTAATAATATCAAATAATTATTAGAATATTTTTCAATATCAATTTTATAAAAACTTTATTAATTTATCGTTGTTGAACTCATAAAACTATATACTTGTATCTTTATAAATTGAGCAATTACGTTATCATAGTGAATAATAGAAATTATTAAATAATTAATCTGAGTTATTTCTAATTTCCTTACCTAATTTACATTCAGTTAGGTGTTAAATAGTTTAAGGTAGTTTATATTATAATGAAAATAACTGCCAACACAATAGAAATATTTTTTGTTTTAACATCTTTATCAATGATAACGGTATTGGCATGTACAACACATTTATCATCTGTAATTGTTTTCGCAGTTCCAAGTGGAAGTCAACAAAAGTTTTGTGCTCAATTAACTGGAGACCAAGAAGTTCCACCCTCTACAAACTAATGCATCTGGTATGGCATGGTTTAACTCAAATCGAGATATTATAGAGTTTGAACTTAATGTAACCAATTTACAAGGAATAACAATGGCTCCCATACATAATGGAAAACAAGGAGAAGTTGAACCTCCTATTGTACAATTATATAAATCGGATAGTCCAACAATACTAATGAATGGTAAATTTGCCAGTGGAAACATTACTGCCAATATGTTAGAAGGATCCATGGCCGGTAAGCAAATTACCGACTTGACTACTGCTATGAAAAACGCTGACACATATGTAAATGTACATACTCAACAAAATCCAAATGGAGAAATCCGTGGACAAATAATGATGATGTCAAATTCTTCTACTAATTAGTCAAACAAATATAATTTTTTTTAAATTTGATAATTTCTTTTCTATTGTAAAATATTGGGATTATGGTTGACATTAATTTTTTTTCATATAATACTATCAAATTAGTATTGACAATATTATAAACTTCTTAAAATTATGAAGTTTCAACGTATAATAGTTTAAAAATAATAACCCGTAGCAGTTCTAGACTAACTAACTTTTAGAATATATTTAGATGAATAATTTTTCAAAAAAATTTGTTAGTCTTACTTTTCTCATGTAATAAGTTATAGATTATTATAGGAATGCAAAATTAGGTTTATTAAGACGTTTTATTATGTTACTACTTTCATTAATTATAAATAATAAACAAAAGGATTGATTTAAAAAGCTATGTTTGAAATATCCATTCGTAACCTATACTTTTAAATTCATTTTCATTTTTGTTAAATGTTCCTTCCAATAAACATACTAATCCATTAATCCAAGATAGTTTTTTAGAATCAGTAGAATATGTACGAAGAACCAGAAAATTTCCCATCTTGTTCATGTCTTGACCTTTAAATGTTAATTGCTCTCCCTCATTAGTAGTAAATACACCTTCCCAATTTGAAATAATTACTCTATTTTTCCCTTCAAATGAATTGCCTGAAGCTACATTCTTCCCATCAGGAAAACCATTATAACCTTTTATTATCCCATTCCAACTTGCTTCACCTTCTAGTCCATATGAATTTTCATAGAGCATTTTATATCCAATAGGTTTATCAATTTCATCAAATAATTTTCTCCCCATTACCATTTAAATATTCAGATCAGCGTTAGATTTCAATATTTTGAATACTATTAGTTATTAATTACATCAATGGCACCAATGGGCTATAATGATGTTTTATACATACCTCGAAAAATCTCTTTTGAGATTAACTCTGACTCACAATTCAATACAATAAGGAAAGATATAGCATATCGACATAGTTTTAGAAATAATATTGAGCAATAATATTTTATTACTATATTATAGAAAGAGAGCATATTTGTTTTTTCTATTGTTATAAATAGACTCAAACTTTAATTCACGATTATTCTATAATCTAGATGGAGATAAATCATTTATGATTTCTTCCAACCCTATAGAAGAAAATAATCTTAAAAGATTGCAAACCTAAGATTTTAAAGCGATTAGTTTACCTATTTAGAAAAGCTAGACTATTTTCAAAAAGTTGTTAATGGTCAATCCAATATAGTATAATTTCCTATAATATCTTTATAAGCAAATACGGTAACTTTTACTTTCTTGTTTCCAATTTTTTTTGAAAGTATTTCTTCTACTTTATCTATTATATGCATAGGATAACCATCAATACTATTATATTCTTGAAAGATTTCATCATAGGGTTCTACAAACCACCATTGCTGTGTTTCTTCATTAACTTCTATTTGAGAAATTTTTAATACTGTCATTTAGTTTTCAATTGTTTATTATATCATTTTATATATAAAAATAAGTATCTAATTAAATCTTCTTTTTACGTCAAAGTGGTTCATGTACAAACTGGTATCCCCATCTACAAGTGAGTTCATATGGCATATCTAAAATCTAAGACTAGTAGAATCTTGTTTATGGCTGTAAGATTTACCACATTAGTTGTTGCTAAATATTTATATTTATTGAATTCTACTGAAAATTTCCATCACGGTATATTCCTCACGTTAATATTGAGGTTTCTCATCTAATCTTGTTGATAATGGTTATATTCTTTGGTATTTCTTTGTTAACAAATCCACGGTGAATTCCATATGGCTAGTAATAAATACGAAAAAAAAATAATTCAATTCGAGAAAAAATATTTCAATTTATTGATGAATCTCCAGGAATAAGATACAGAGAACTTTTAAGAATTACAGGACTCACTAATGGTGTTTTGTCATATCATTTGAATCTCCTTAATAATTCTGGAAAGGTTAAGATAAATCGAGTGAATGATAGAGTAACTAGATATTTTTCTCATGATGTTCCCATTGATGAGTTCAACTTAATCGGACTGTTCCGTCAACCGACTACTAGAAAAATTATTACGTATATACTAGAATCTGAAACTTGTGGATTTAATGATATTGTAGTACATACAAACAAAGTCCCTTCAACGATTTCATGGCATTTGTCAAAATTAACTGATGCAAATATAATAAAGGTACGTAAACAAAATGAATTTAAATATTATGAGATTGGAATAAACAAATTAAAACTTCAGGAACTTTTATCAAAATATAAAAGTAGTTTTACAGAAAAGATTGTTGATGATTATGTAGATATGATTAATGAATTCTAATATCTTTTAAAAATACTTTTAATTATCCTCTTTCTACTAATGAAAAAAAGTTACGTTTGTAAGGCAACTAATGATCAATAACAACTGTGAATGATTTTATCCTTTTGTCTATTTTACTTTATTTTACTGATATTAAGAATCTTGTTGTACATTCACTAAAGGTATGTAGTTATTACTATTATTACATAGTCATGTGATAAGAAAAACTTCATGTATATTATCAAAAATTACTATGACTGATTGACCATTAAAATGCTTGTCTTTCTGTTGTTTATCTGTTCTTATGCCTATACATTAGGAGTAATTTCGAATATTTATTCAATTACAAAAATCAATTCCAATTTAATCATCGAAATATACTTTTAAAATGTGAGAGGTTTATTCTCGAAGTTTTTTTACTTTCCCTCTACTTGCTATTAGTATTATAGCAGAGGCACTCAACGCTGTAGCAATATAGCTTAAGAGGTTAGTTCTTTCAATTTCCGATTTTATAGAATTATCTTCATTATTCATTTTTTGTATTAGTTCGTTTGTTGAATTGAGTTGCTCTTTTGTTTCCTCTATTTGATTAGACAAATCCTTCATTATTGGGGTAATTTGTTTCCCAATATTCTCTAAGCTACTAGTAGAACCTTCAGAAACCATAGGGAAAGTCAATTTTTTTGCATCTTCCACTTCTTCAATTTGAATGTCATTGTTTATGCTTTGTGTTCCTATTTCTCCTTTTAAATTTAGAAAATAAGTCCCTAAATTGGATGGAATTATATCTGACAAATATTGACCAGGACTTTCTTCAGATGGAAGAAAATTTAATTTCTTGTTAATGCCTCCATAATTGATGGTTACTGAGAGATCCTTCATGGCATTTCTAACTGGAGAATCATTTTCAGATATAAATATTATCACTTCATTTAAATTATTTATTAGAGGCGGCTCATTTGACCATCCTGCTTCTATTGTGTAATTTCCTATTTTAATTTCAGTATGTCCATAAACTGACTGTATACTAAAACCAATTGAGAATAAAAAAATAAGAATGAAAGAAATTATTATAACAGGACTTTTATATATCATAATTGTGATTATAAATCTCGTTATTTTAACCTATAAATTTAATAAAATTATTCTATAATATTTTCATATCCCTTATTGTAATAACAGCCAGACTAACATACATAACTTTTAGTAGGAATTTTGTAGTTACTCATTTTTAACTTATTATATAATTATATGTAACTAAAAATAATATGTATTCAAATATTATATTCAATAGTAATTTTATCTATTATTGTATTTGCTGTATTTGCAGGAATACCAAAAGCATTTGAAAATATAACAGCACAAGAAGATGGCCTCTGTACCACTCAAGGTAGAGATATGAATGGCATTAACCAAAGTCCAGGAAAAATGATAGTAGAATGGTTCGAGGCCAATATAATATAGCAAAGAATGATGAAATAATGAAGAGGAAGACGATGATGTAGAAATTAGAGAATTTTAAACAATTCGTAAAGATTTTTTACTGTCGTCTGTTTGTAATATGAAAATTATTCTAAACAAAACAAATAATAAAATTAAAAACCTAAAAATTCTAAACCTATCCATAAATGCTATAAAGAAAGGAAGAGATGTATTATTGCAATCTGGTGTTCAATCTTATTACTTAAAATTTTAATAATAAAGGTACTGATTAGTATGGATGAGTGACTAAATAATAAAATCTTAAAACTGGATCAAAAAGAAATAGTCTAAATTAATTACATGAAAAACAATAAGATTTTAAAATTTAAATAATTCTTATGCTAATAATATATTAATGTCTACTGATCCCCCAGTATACAATCGGGATAGGATAGTACTCAACCGGTACCTTCAAAAGACAACCAAGATGTTGGAAACGTCATTTCAATAGAAGATGATACTTTTACAGTCCATTCCGGTCGCTATGAGTTTATTATATCAAAAAATGATGTAGACGGATTTAATGGAGGAGAAGTATCTTTGAATAAAAACTATGCTGAATTTTTAAAGAATAAAAAGAAAACCTAATTTTTTATTTTGAAGAATTAGAGATATTGTTTTTTTATATATTCAAAACAATACAGAATTAGATTCTAATTTGAAGTAATAATAATTACTAAAGCGAATGGCAAGATGCCTATTGTTTATATTTTATGCCATAAATTGAGTAACTTCTACCTCGCCATTTTATAACATCCTGCTTTCCTGAATTTATAATTGATGAAAGAAATGCGATAAATATGAACGAACCTGCTAAAGGAAAAGATAATGAATATAAAGAATTTTGAAATACTGTATACTTTAACTGTAAAACACTAGTTATTATTAATAATTGAATGGACATAACAATTAGAAATAACAGAACTAGATATAATGAATAATTACTTATAGTCACACTTACATCTTTTTCATCATCTAAAGCAAAGGTAATAAAAAATGGCAATACAATTGAAGAATATATTAGTAAAAAAAATGTTGCAACAACCATCATAAATGCTTTTATTTTCTCCCTTTTATAAAGAGGAATCATAAGCCTACGTAGTCCATGCCAGAGGGTAGAAGAATTTCTTGCCCATACAGCATGTATATGATCTTCACCGTGAACTACTC
>DAIPKY010000130.1:0-4344 GCA_036769505.1 Nitrososphaeraceae archaeon | reverse complement strand
AAGAATTTTGTTATATACATATGGATTTATAAGTATATAATTTCAAAATATTGCTCAAATGATAATAATATAAGGTCACTCCTTCAATAACAATAACTTTCGCAGATAAAAGAATACAGAATGCTGTCCAATTGAGACTGTTTTAACATTTGTTTAAGTGGTTATGTAATAATTTATAGTAAAGACAAAAGATATTTGGCTTTAGTTAGTATTGGAAAAATCGCTAAAGATCTAATACCTTAAATCAATTCTTTTATCGAAGAGATAATGTTATAATATAAAGTAATGAAATAAAATTATATTGAGTTAACATTGCATAACAAATCATAATTATTAAAATTATTTTTATTTTTATTCTTCTATTGTATGACTTTGTTCGCGCATAAATTGTGTAAGATAATATTTTCCACCTGTACCTTTTCCTGAGAAACCAGAATTTTTCCAGCCACCAAAAGATTGATTTCCTACAAGCGCACCTGTAGTTGAACTTTTTGGTCTATTTACATAGACAACTCCAGATTCTATATTATTTAAAAAATCATTTATCTCTTTTTTATCTTTTGAATAAAGTCCAGCTGTTAATCCATATTCAGAATTATTACATAGATCTAGTGCTTCAGGAAATTGGTCAAATTCAGTAATACATAGAAATGGCAAGAATAATTCCTTAGTGAAAAGGATATTATCAAAGGATATTTCACTTACTATTGTCGGGCTAACGTAATATCCATATTTTAAATCTCCTTCCTCTATAACTGTTCCTCCATACAGAATTCGTCCTTCTTGTGAGGCAATATTCACATACTTCTTAAAGTTTTGAAAGGCATTAAAGTTAATCAAGGGACCTACATCACAATTTTTTTTATCTGAATTTTCTACATTTATTTTCTTAACCTTTGATATTAACTTCTCAATAAATTCTTTCTTTACCTTTTGATGAACATAAACTCTTGAACATGCACTACATTTTTGTCCTGCATAAGAAAAAGCCGCTTGACTTACTCCCTCTGCAGCTTTCTCCAAATCGGCACTTTTTGTAACAATGGTTGGATTTTTTCCACCTAATTCTGCGATTATTGGTCGAGATTTTATATCAGCAGAAGTTTTATAAAGAGTATATCCCACATCTTTGGAACCTGTAAAAACTATGCCTGAAATCTTATCGTTGTTAATTATGATTCTTCCTATTTTCGCCGCATCACCGGTAATGTAGTTTAATACACCAGGTGGTAAACCTGAGTCTATCATTATTTCTACGATTTTATATCCAATTAGAGGGGTATTACTTGCTGGTTTTGCAACGGCAGTATTTCCTGTAATAATCGCTCCAATATTCATTCCAACAAAAATAGCCGCAGGAAAATTAAAAGGTGATATTATTGCCCAAACACCATAAGGTTTCATAATACTAGTATTTTTTGGATTTTTATTTATTATATTATTTTTAGTGACATATCCATTATTGTTAATCATATCACTACAATAGTAATTTATAAAATCTATTGCTTCATCAATATCTGCAATTGATTCATATCTATTTTTACCATTTTCGAATGTTAATAGGGCAGCGAGTTGAAATTTATTCGATCGGATAATATTTGCTACCTTTTTAAGAATTCTAATCCTTTTTTTATAATTAAGTTTACTCCAGTCCTTGAATGAATCATATGACGACTCTATAGCTTTACTTATTAGTGGATCTGATATCTTGGAAATATGTCCAAGTGTTATGCGTCGGTCAACTGGTGATACATGTTTATATTTATCTTTAGTGTATATTTTTTCATTATTAATAATAATGGGATAATCATTATTATTAAATTGTTTTTTTATAGATTCAACTGCATGATCAAATTTTTTATGAAATACATTCTCTTGATTTTTTTTGATATAATTTTCATACGTTAGTTCATTTATAAATCTCATATAAATAATATAGATCTTATATTTATTAAACAATTTATTATCATATATATTTATACAATTGATTTGACACGGAATTATAAAAATTATCATAATGATATTATTATGAAGAAAAAATCTTTATCAATAGTAAAAAAAATACATAAACTTGCTTATAATTCAACATTTGTCTATCCTTTAGTGGTTAAGGATGGCCAAGGATGTTACCTTGAGGATATAGATGGAGAACAATATTTAGATTTTACTTCTAATATTGCCTCCTGTCCTTTAGGTTATAACCATCCAGAACTTAATGAGATTCTAAAACGATATGGAAGTATAGGTGCACATAAAATAGCAGGTCAGGATTTTTATTGTGAAGAGCATTGTCAACTAGCTGAAAAATTACTTTCAATTAGCAATCCAAATTCAAAAGTTTTTTTTATTAACAGTGGCGCAGAAGCAGTCGAGAATGCAATTAAACTTGCTTATAGGCTAAATGGTCCATTACCTGGGATTTCTTGTATAAATGCATTTCATGGACGAACCTTAGGTGCACTTGCGTTTACATTTAGTAAAGATGTACAGAAGATTAATTTTCCTGAACTACCAGTAAAGAGGATAAAATTTTGTATTTCAGATAATGACCCTCAAATAGACAGTATTAAAGAAATAGCGAGTGAGTATAAAGTTTCTTTTATTATTATAGAATTAATTCAAGGAGAAGGAGGAGTAAATGTAGCCAGTAAAAAATTTGTTAACAATCTCCATAAAACATCTATAAAATATGACATCCCTCTTATTATAGATGAAGTCCAAACTGGATTAGGTAGAACAGGAAAATGGTGGACGTATCAACATTACGGCATCAAACCAGCTATTTTCACAATTGCAAAAGCATTGCAACTAGGAGCGGTAGTATTTGATAAAAAGTTTGAACCTAGTAAACCAGGAGTACTATCGAGCACATGGGGAGGTGGGAGCAGAATAGATCTGGCTATTGGAAGAAAAACAATTGATATTATTAACAAAGAAAAAATTTTAGATAAAGTAAATAAATCTGGAAATTTTTTAAAAAAATATCTCACTGACTTAAAAAATAGAGATACTAAAATAACAGATGTAAGAGGTCTAGGATTAATGTTGGGGGTTGAATTTCATAAAAAAGAGATTAGAAATAAGGTAATTAATAGATTATTTAAGAATAAACTATTAGTTATTCCGTCTGGTGTAAAAACTATTAGAATATTACCTCCACTTGTTATTACTGAGGAGGAAATTTCCAAAGGAATGGATATTTTTGAAAAGGTATTAAAAGAGATTAATCATTAAAGATATTTTTGCTTACTATTTTTTCGTGAAAATCAAGAGATCTGTATAAGGCAACTATAGAAGCGGCATTTAAAATTTTTCCATTTAAAAGCATTTCTTTGACATGATCTATAGTTAATGATTCAATATTGATACTTTCCATTAATCCTAGATTTTGTTGTTGATTTTGTAAAAGATCATAAGCTGCAAATATGTAACCTTTTTGTTCAAACATAGAGTAATCAAGAGTATATTCTCCTACAAATAAAATCTTACTGGCGCTATAACCTGTTTCTTCTTTGAATTCACGTATTGCAGCATCCTTAGGAGATTCACCATTCTCAATATACCCGGAAGGGATTTCAAATTGTAATGAATCAACTAAATGTCTATAACTTTTAATTACTAATATTTTGTCCACAGAAAGAAAAGGGACAACTGTAGAAAAGTTTTTTCTTTTTCCTCGAATGTATATCTTTTTAAAACCATTAATATCCAGTAAATCTTCATATAACTGGATATATTCATTTGAATAGACCTTTTTTTCACAATCAAGAATTTTCCATCCCTGTGGTGCATTTTTTAACATTTCTGAGGGATAATTTTTTATATTTATTAATCTATCTGCTCAACTGTATTTTAAATACAAAATATTAATTTTTTGTTGATGTACATTGATAATTTCTTTGGATTATATCAGATGATGTCCCATTAACATTTTTTAGGTTACTTATTTGAGATAGTTAATTTCAAAATAATAAATTTAAATTGCTATTAAAGGAAACGAACCATTGTTTAAGTATGAGGACATTAAACCTTTTTTTATCATTGTCTGAATGCATATATTCGTCCAGGACTAATTTAGGTTCAGTCTAAAGTATAGTAGAATAAACAACGTTTAGAAACTAAGATGGCTCTCATCAAAAGAATTAGTATAGAAGACAAAAAGTACACCTATAAGTGATATAGATTACATTAATTTACAATATTAAACGATCGCTTTATTTTTAAATGACAAAGATCTTGATAATACAAATTTGAAACGCAAATCTCCCATTACTATTAAATTTTTTAATTCCAAAACTTATTGCGTATATCTACAATTTCTTTTGTATTCTTAAAAATAAATTT
>DAIPKY010000039.1:0-13494 GCA_036769505.1 Nitrososphaeraceae archaeon | reverse complement strand
GAAGATGCTGTAAGAAAGGTAAGAAGCCAGAGAGATATGAAACCAGGAATGAAAGCAAGTCATTTACAATATGGTTAAAATATAAATAGAACCTATTTTTTATTAAATAATAATTTTTTAAAGTAATAACAATGAAAGTATCAATAATATTATGAAGACTTAACCTAATCACCTTAGGATTGATATAATTATATTTATATATTAAAAGAATTTAGATTGATCAATTAAAAAGGTAAAAGGTAAGAATAGTTATGGAATTAATACAAATATCAAATATTACAAAAAAGATATCAACGACTAAAAAAACTATCAGACATACTCAAAGTATATGCCCGGATTGTAACATGATTCTCGATGCAGAAGTATTTGAAAGAGATGGTAAAGTCTTTATGACGAAAACATGTCCGTCACATGGAGAATGTGAAGAGCTATATTTTGGATCTGTCGATATGTATAAAAAATTCAGTACGTATTGGAAAGATGGAAAGGGTGCACATGCTCCCAATGTTATGGTAGATAAATGTGCTTGTCCTACGAATTGTGGCTTGTGTACAAACCATTTATCGCATTCTGGACTGTCTAATATGATAGTAACTAACAGGTGTGATTTAACATGTTGGTATTGCTTTTTCTATGTAAAAAAAGGTCTTGAAGGTGCATATCTTTACGAACCAAATTACGAACAAATTAGAGCAATGATGAAAACTTTAAAAGCAGAAAGACCTATTGCAGGAAACTCTATACAAGTTACTGGTGGGGAACCGATGCTTAGAGATGATATTGTTGAAGTGATTAAAATAATGAAAGAAGAGGGAGTCGATCACGTCCAATTAAATACTAATGGTATCAAATTAGCACTTTCTCCTGAAACAATGCGCGAAGTACGAAATGCTGGTGTAAGTAATCTTTATCTATCATTTGATGGTGTAACGCCTCGTACTAACCCTAAAAATCATTGGGAAGTACCCTATACTCTAGAATCTGCTAGAAAATGTGGAATGACTGTTGTTTTTGTTCCAACAGTTATTAAATCAATAAACGATCATGAATTAGGTGGAATAATTAGATTTGCTCAAAAGAATATGGATGTAGTACACGCTGTCAACTTCCAACCAGTTTCACTTACAGGACGAATGGGCAAAAAAGAACGAGAGAAATATAGAATTACTATTCCTGATTGCATTGAGAGGATTGAAGAGCAGACTAATGGCGAAATTTCTACGGATTCTTGGTTCCCTGTTCCCTCGTGTATGCCGATGACAGATGTAATTGAAGCATTTAGCAAAAAACCAAAATATGAATTATCAATTCACTTTGCATGCGGTGCAGGCACTTATGTTTTTGAAGACGTCCAAACTAAGAAATTGATTCCGCTTACATCATTTGTCGATATTAAAGGATTATTAGAATATTTCGAAGAAAAAGCTGATGAGTTGCGTTCAGGTGCAAACCGATATTGGGCAATGCTCGACGTAATGAGAAAATTAAATCAATTCGTAGATAGAAGTAAACAACCTCATGGACTCAATCTAGCAAAGATGTTTTCCAGTATTCTGCTAAAACGTAATTTTGATGCAGTCGGCTCTTGGCATGTTAGATCATTGTTTTTAGGAATGATGCATTTTCAAGATAAATATAATGAAGACCTTGAAAGATTACAAAGATGTGATATACATTATTTAACTCCTGATCTAAGAATTATTCCATTCTGTGCTTTTAATGTTATACCTGAATGGTATCGTGACAGAATACAAAAGAAATATAGTATTCCAGTAGAAGAATGGGAAAAAGCACATGGACAAACTTTAGAGGCTGGATTATATCGTGGATTAATGAGGCGTGGCAAACCAGAAGCACAAATGGGTTGTGCTGTCTCAGAGATGCATAAAGCAGCAGCTGAAAGCGAAGATCATCGAGCGGTAGATTTAAGAACTGGCATGGCTGGAGCTTAAATCCTCAAATTTCTTTAGGGTATTGTTCGAATCAGTGTAGTACTTGTAAAAAAGTTAATTATTTTTGACAAAACTTAACCTTTTTTTTAATAAAGTTTAATTGATGTTAGTTGATGGAATAAGAATATGTCTACAATGAAATATGTTCTATTAGAACCTATAGGTGATGTAGCAATTATTAAGATCAATCGACCTGAAGCATTGAATGCCATGAATGTAGATGTAATTTGGGAGTTATCTAAAACAATAGATATTGTGGGAGTAGATGATAGTATAAAAGCTGTTATTATAACTGGAGTTGGAGAAAGATCATTTTGTGCAGGTGCAGATATATCTTACATGGTTAACATCACACCTATTGATGCGGAAAAATATGCCTCATCTGCTCAATCTGTCTTAAATAAAATTGAAAAATTGGAAAAACCAGTAATAGCTGCAATTAATGGTTTTGCATTAGGTGGAGGATGTGAACTGGCACTCGTTTGTGATATTAGACTATGTTCAACTAATGCAAAAATTGGTCAGCCTGAAGTTACAATAGGAATTCCACCAGGATGGGGAGGAACACAGAGATTGCTACGTCTAATAGGCCCTGCTAAAGCAAAAGAATTAATTTTTACTGGCAAAATGATAAATGGAGAAGAAGCATACAAGATAGGATTAGTTAATGAGATCATTAATTTAACACAAGAAGAGTTACCTGAAGCGCCTCCGGAGGGAGACGAAGTAAAACGTAAAGAATACGAGAAGAAATTGGCAAAACTTTTAAATAAAAAATTAATTGAAAAGTCTATTTCTATGGCCAGAGAAATTACAAACAATAGCTATAATGCTATTAAAGCGAGTAAATATTTGATTAATAAAGGCATGGATATAGATATCGATGCTGGTCTTAGAATGGAAATATATGGATGGGCTCTTTGCTTTGCTCATGAAGATAGAAAAAATCGAATGTCAGAATTCCTTAATAAAGGTAAAAAGAAATAACTTAAGATAACTACATTTTCTCTTGATTCCTAGCGCCTTTACTAGGCTTACATAGGTAGACTTTGCTTTCAATATGTGACGCTGCAAATCCTTCTTTAATTGCTTCCATAACACTGTGAGAATATCTATCCGTACTCAATATTGAAATAACTGAAGGACCAGCACCGCTAATAGTAAGAGCTAATGCACCTGCATTAATAGCATTTTCCTTTACTTTATTATATCCTGGAATTGTTTTTTTCCTAACAGGTTCCACAATTTTATCATCAAGTCCCTTTGCTATCATTTTCACATCTTTGTAGGCAAAACCTGCCACAATGGTACTCGCGTTAGAAATATTAGTTATTATGTTTTCCAAAGATGAATTCAAAGGTAGTATACTTCTAGCAACTTCTGTTTTCTTATTGGGAACTGGTATATCAGGAATTCCAACTACGAGATATAGATCTTCAGGGGGTTCAAATTTGATAAATTCAAGTGAGGGGCAATGTCTTACTATTGTAAATCCTCCCAACATAGAACTAGCAACATTATCATAATGTTTAGCTCCTGCTGAAGCTCTTTCTCCTTCGGCAGAATAACTAATTAAATCAATTAAATTTGTTTCTAGATCAAATAATTGGTCAAAAGCACAAGCTGTTGCTACTGATGATGCCGCACTACTTCCTAGTCCATATCCTGGAGGAATTCCTTTAACGATTTGAATATCAATGTTATTTCTTATATTATAAGCTTCCATCATTTTCTTAACTACCATTGAAGCAGCATTGCTTTCGTTATCATAAGGAATTTTCATTGCCTCGTTTTGTTTTATTGTAGATATAGTGATTTGTCCGTTCTGTTCTTGTTTTTTAGTTATTATTATTTCATCTACAAAGAGATCCAAAGCAAGACCAAATATATCGAAGCCAGGTCCTAAATTAGCTGTTGATGAAGGAGCAAGTGCTCTAACTGAATCCATTTCTTTATATTTAATATTCAATTTCTTCTCCTTGATTAAGTATTCTTGATAAAACTGAAGATAATTCGATTAAGCCATTCAGTGTCAGATTAGATATAGCCAACAATTCTTGATTTAGTCCATTTTGCGAAATAATTTTTATGAGATCTTTACTCAATAAAGAAAACTCCTGATTATTTTCTTTATCTAAAGCTTCTAATAAAGCTGTATCAGAATGCGCCCAATTTAAGACATTTTCCAGATTGTCTAGTATTAAATCTCTTTTTGATAATACGTTTATCTGCGAGGTTTTTAATTTAAGATTAATCGAAGCAGAAAGTAATGATAAAGAAACAAAGTTAATTGGGCTTGAAACTAGAACTCCATCCATTATAAAAATACTAGCTTTACTATCTGCTTGAAAATTTGATATAAAATAATTACCACTAGATCGATAAGCAAATAATTCAATTTGTCCGGGAGTATCAATTAAAATATAATCTGGATTTAATTCATCAACTTCTAATTGAATATCTTGAATCTTTGTGCCGATTAAATCATGCGACATTATTATAGCACCATTAGGGCCTAATCCATAAGTTTCTATAATATTATTAATGTCTATATGGTTTCGTATGTCTACGTCGGGCAGATAAGGTAATTCAGATACTGCAGGATCCAAATTAAGTGTAATAGGAAAATTATCATGGTCAATATACCATTGTAAAAGGTTAGAAGCAAGTAAGGATTTTCCTGAACCGGCTGTTCCTGTTATATATATGGCTTTCATTAATTTTTGTATTAAATAATAATTATATAATATTTTAGAAATTATAAAATAATGTAAGGGGATTTTATTAAATTAGTAAATTGATTGATTATTATATAACTGTATTAGTTTAGTAATCAGATAAATTGAATTGGAGACTGATTGCAGTATTAGTAAGTTTTTTACCAGTTATTCTTTTATTTATTTTCTCTCCGGTATCTGTTACGGATATCTTTAGTGTTGGAATTGCTCCCTTTATTATGGCTGTTTTATTTAGTCTTGCAAAAGTCTTTCTTCAGGGATACCGATTTAAATATTTTGTAGATAAATTTTTGGGCTATAAGGTATCCTCATCCTTTAAACTGATTTCGGTCAGAATAGGAAGCGAATTTGTTACCAACACTACTCCATCTTATATTGGAGGTGAAATTGTTAGAATTGCCTGGTTAAATAAACACAAAGTTCCAGCTGGAATTGCAGCATGGATTACTACTATGGAAATCATTGCAGATGTTTTTGTGGGAACAATTCTTGCGTTATTTGCAGGAATAATTGCACTTTATAATGGAGCAATTCTTATCGGTACTATAATTATCCTTATTTCTTCCTTTATTTTTGGGTTTTGGTTGATAGTTGTTATTCTTTCAGCACATTATAATATTCAGCTTCCTAAGGTTCTAACAAAATTAGTTCGAAGATTTTTGTCACACGAACGTTCTGACAAAATTATTAACTATACAAATTCTGCAATTAGTGATTTATGCACAATGAGTAGAGAAAACTTTAATTCAAGAAGAACAATCAAAATATTTTTTGTTGGAATGGTTCTTACATTTTTTGCATTTGCTTGTCTAGGCGCATCCTTTCTTGTACTAGGTAGTCTCATAGAATCTGATCTAGGATTATATGATTCTATATTAGCTACTGCAGCTTCCACCGAATTAGGTAGTTTACCTATAACCGTGGGTGGATCTGGCTTAACTGAAATTGGGCTGTGGGCCTATGTCTCTGGTCTTAATAATTTGCCTTCACTTAATGAGGTTTTGAAGGATTCGCATTTAGATGTAATTATTTCTTGGCGAATTGCATCCTATCATATTCCTCTAATGATAATGTGGCTTGTGTTAATGAAACTTACAGTAAACAAAAAAATTACGCCTAAAACTGATCAAAAATCTTAAACAATATCCTAAAATCTTGAACATATCCTTTTTATATAAACAATATATAGATTTTCCAATTTTCAATATATATTTTACTATACGTCTTCAGTATCCTCAACTGATTGTTGTGGACTTTCTTCAGATTCAACATCCATCAATTGTAATTCCATCAACTCAAATTGATATATAGAATCCATTTCTAACAAAAATTGTGATTTGAGAAATTCTATAGTCTTATCGCTAAGTTTTCCTCGCGACATTTTTATCTTGAATTCATAAACAAAACCCTTCATAAATTTTGATGTATCTTGTGAAGAGGGTACATTTATGCCTTCTACTATAGTTCTTCCATCAGGTAATGCTTCATAAAGTTGTATGTCTAATTTGTAGTCATCCGAATAAATTTCCAAAATATAGCCTGTTCGATTTATTATTTCAGATTCTGTAAATTGTATGGATTTAATCTCTTCTTCTATCCATGGTGGAATTCCTATCTTTTCTGAAGATTTTTCTGAACTCTTTGTTTTGGGCATCCAAAGTATACAATAAACAAACTAGATAAAAGCTTTGCATAAATTGAATTAAATAAAAAATATCAGTTTTTATTATTGTACTTCTTTAGATATCTATTTGCTTCAATTCTACTTAAGTATTTAGGGGGATGGATTTTTAAATGTCTTAATAGTTTAATTTGCTGATCCGTTGCAAAATATGGTTTTAATTTGTTTTGTAATCCTGAATAATTATTATCTATAAAATTGATATATGCTTTATTTGCTAAACCGTCAGCCGCTTTATTTTTTTCTCTGGTTATCCATTCTATTTGCAGATTTTCAAATTTTTTTATTAAGATTTTAGTTTTATCAAAATAGAACTTTAATTTTTCTGACTTTACTTTATATTTACCTAAAAGTTGGTTAATAATTAATTGTGAATCTCCTTGTATGAATACGCTAAATTTGTTGTATCCTTTGGCAAGAAGCCATTCTAATAACTTTATTAATGCTATGTACTCTGCGACATTATTACTTGATTCCTTAGAAAAAGGTTCAAAAGCAATACCTCCTTCCTCATAAATTGGATAAATTTGATTATTTCTTTTTTCCTGAATGGTAAAACCATAACATGATACTCCTCCAGGATTTACAGGTTGACACATTCCATCAAACGTACAAGTTAATTTTTTTATCTGAATACCATCATAGGCATGCATCCAATTGATATTGTTTATTATCTATTATTAAGTAATTAATCAAAAAGGTATTCTTGATTTGCTTTCAATAACTTTTTCTCAAACATTAATAATTAATAGATATGTATTCAGCAAGTTTTTTTATATCTTGTTCAAATATGGTTAAAAGATTTCGATTATAAATTGTAGCCGCTGGGTGATAAGTAACAAAATATTTTAAATCATTTTTGTGGAGGATTCGACCTCTTTCATTTGTAATTGATTTGATACCCAGAATATACGAACTAACTACATTGCCCAGTAGGCATATTATTTTTGGTTGGAGTACCAATATTTGTCTCTCTAAATATTGAATACAGATTTTTTTCTCATTAATGTACGGTGGTCTATTATTTGGAGGCCTACATTTTATTATATTTGTAATAAACACATCTTGAATATTTATGTCATTCTTTGATAATGTGTTTCTTAATATTTTTCCTGCTGCCCCAATGAAAGGCCTTCCTGATCGATCCTCATGATACCCTGGAGCCTCACCTATTATCATTAATTTCTTAAGAAAACCGCCTTCACCAGGAATGGTATTTTTCCTATTACTACACAATAAACATAATTTACAATTTTTTATATCTAAAGCTATTTTATCAAGTGTATCGTTTTCAAGCATATTAATATTAAATAATCATTATATATTTATTTAGATTCAAAATTAAAATTACTAATAAGTAAATTACAGATAAGACAAACTAAATCCTATTTATTTTAGGATCTTGATTTGAATTATTTATCAAGGAAAATCTATCATTATTATATTTTATAACTCTAATACTAAAAAACCTTCATTTAAACATACTATCTATTCTCTATGTTTCAGGAAACTTATATCCTAAGATGATATTGACCTCCTTTTTGTTATTCCTTTTTATAGCATATAACTTACTCTAATTTTTAAATTTATTCCATGTTTTTATTGCTCTTTATTAGACTCCAAGTATTAACTCTGTTTTAGTTTTAGTAGATTTTAGTGCCAATTATATAATAAATATATAATTAAAAATATCTACAATTATATGCAAAAATTTTTTTTCTGACAGTTCAATTAATAAATAAAGTCAATCCAACTGCGTTACTTTTATTAAAGTTTCTATAAATTGATATGATATATTATGTATGGTAAATTATTTTTGACAAAATTAAACTTGTTACAGTAATGAATAGGAAATATTTTACATTTACATTATATATGTATATCATGATTAAGGCTACTAACTCAATTAGAATAAAGTAAAGATAAAATTGGTTATAGAATGCTTCAGATTTATGATTATCGATAATTGTAATTTTCCTGATAACTTATTCTATGATACTGATAGTTTTGTATGGGTTGATGTTTCTAATGAAAATTGCATAAAGATAGGTATTATACCTATCTTATCATTTATCTCAGGTAAACTACAATCAATTAAACTCAAAAAACGAGGTACTAATATTGAGAAAGGTAAAAGTTTAGGTTCTATAGAAAGCCCAAAATATTTCGGAATAGTACGATCTCCAATTAATGGAAAGATCAAAGAAATTAACGAGTCGATATTATTGAAACCTAAAAAAGTGAATGATAGTCCATATGAATTCGGTTGGTTGTCAACAATTGTCCCATCTAATTTGGATAAAGATCTTACTAGTTTAAAAAAAACAGGAGAATGTTATATTAAATTTAAATCGCTGATAGATGAATTTCATGTCCGTTGTTTCAAGGCCTATCCAGACTATGAAATGTATGAACTTGGTACGGAATGTGCAGCAACTCTTACAAAATTGGATGAGCTATTGACTAAAATTGATATAGGTGAAATAGTTTATTTGGCATCGGATGATATAACTGCAGATCTAGAATTGACAAGATGGTCTATAGAGAGATCTCAATCAATATTAGACATAAGAAAGGAAGGTCCCATCTTTCACTTTCTAGTGAGAAAAGAAAAAAATAATTGAATTTTATTTTTCAATTGGATTGTCAATCATATTTCCCCATTCTGTCCAGGAGCCATCATAATTCTTGACTGCTGGATATCCTAGGAGATGTTTCAAAACAAACCATGTATGAGAAGAACGTTCCCCTATTCTACAATAAGTAATTATTTCCTTATCTGGAGTGATACCCACACTTTGATATAATTTTGTAAGCTCATCAGCGGATTTGAATGTGCCATCATCATTTACTGCTTTGGCCCATGGTATGTTCACTGCTCCAGGAATATGTCCTCCTCGTTGGGCATGTTCTGTAGGGTATTCAGGAGGTGCAGTTATTTCTCCACTAAATTCTGGTGGACTTCTAACATCGATCCTCTTTATTTGGTCAGAGTTTAACGATTCTCTTACTTGATTAAGAAATGCTCTTAGAGCTGGATTAGGTTCAGAGGGTTTAAAATTTCCCATAGGAAAATTAGGTATATCTTTTGAAAGTGATCTATCTTCTTCAAGCCATTTTTTTCTTCCTCCATTCATAATTTTTACATTTGTCATACCATAATATTCAAAAACCCAAAAAGCAAAAGCAGCAAACCAATTATTAAAATCACCATATAATACAAGAATGGTATCACTATTTATTCCAGATTTTTGTAATAAATTAGAACAATCGTCTTTTGAAATGATATTTCTGTTAAGAGGATCATTTATGTCTTTTCTCCAATCAAATAAAACTGAATTAGGTATATGACCAAGATTATAATTTGCTTTTGGATCATAGTCAACTTCAGCTATCCGAACATTATTGTCATTTATATGATCTTCTACCCATTGTGTATCTACTAAAACATTTTGATTTGCATATTCCATAAATCTAAAATAGCAAACTCTGTTATAAATTTTTTATAAAAACAAGAATTGCTTAATTTCATTTGCAAATGAAAATTTCTATATTTAAGAATGTTAAATAATATATAAATTATCTCGTTACTATTTTTCTTTTTGTTTTATTTTGATAGGATAATAAAATTAAATCTAAACGTCACATACTATTTCTTTTATTTTATCTATATCCTTTAACCCAATCTTATAAATGATATTTATGTGGTGTCTAAAATATTCGATTTCATCATTAGAACATGCTAAAAATGGATATGGCGCAACAGCATTTATAATTTTTTTATTTTGATCTATTCCATTTTTTTTTAACGCAATTAATGTTTGTCCAGACAAATGACCTTCACCTTCTTCCCCGCAAAGTAAAAGATATTTCAAACTTTTATTATTTATAGTAAATTTAATAATTTCATCTATTCCTTTATTTTCAGAAAGTAATCTTCCGACTATTGATATTTTTTCCATAATCTCATTATTATTTTTAATTTCTTTTAGTAAATCCATACTGGATAGAGTACAAATGGCTATTTTTCTTCCTTTTCCAATATAACACTCTTGTTTAATGGGAAGTAAATGATAACAACAAATTCCAAAAATATTATCTATTTTAGACTTGAGATTAATTTTATCTGTCATTGATTTTATTATACAATTTCTATAAATTTTAAATAACTTTTGAAGTATTGTTATCAATAATAATTTTTCTTCTTTTTGATCGAATAATTCCCATTAATTGAAAACCATATTCAAGATTATGTTTGACATGGTTGATTCCATGTTTCCCTTTTGGCACAAAAGAACCATCCAAAATACTCTCCACATATGTTTTTGTTTTTTTGATTGAGTTTGCTGCATGTTGTATCTGACTTTCAGACAATTTTCTCCCAGCTTCTTTCTCTATAAGTTCACTAAATTCATGTGTGCCCATTAGTTGACTATATTCCTTAAGTTTATGATAATTTCTACAAATATTTTCTATTTTTAGTTTATCTGATTCGATTAAACTCCGGAATGAGTTTTGTATTTCTTTTTCATTTCTTTTCGTAAGTTTTTCTACAACTTCAAATATTTCATTATCTTGAATATCTTGAGTACTATTGCTTTCTATTTCCAACGACAATATTTTTTTTAATTCTTTTTCCGACGTGAGTTTTGAATTTTGATAATAACTCTTAATAGCAAATAGATTTACAGAATTGCCTTCAATATCTTGTCCATATTTTATTATATACATCAAGTTGACAATTATAAAGGGAAAAATAAGCTTTAGGTTTTCATTTAGTTTATTATAATTTTCCATAATATCTCTATATATACTAAATGTAATTGTATTAACTACATCTTTTTTCTTTTCCTCCATGATTGTGGATATTATTGTTAAAAGATCATATAGTTGAGATTGAGAAAAAACTTCCATACTTTTAACAGAATAGATTGATATTATCTTTAATGCATAGAACCATTTTTCTGAATGATTTTGATTAGTAGTATTTCTCAAAATCTCTACAATATTTTTTTTCATTTCCATATTATCCAGATTAATAAGGTAAAATATATTATCAATTATTTCGTTCATAGATGCATTCTCTTTAGTTAAATTTTGTAATATTTTATGTTTGTTTTGCATATCTATAGGAGGATTAGCTCAATTATATTCTTAAAAATAAAAACTTTTCATACATTGTTCTGGTAAATTTACAGAATACTTTGAATAATTCTTAATAAGTTGAGACAGAAAAATATAATTTAGATCTTTTATGCCTCTATAACAATGGAAGCCGATAATGGACTCATAGTGATTTATACTGGTAAAGGAAAAGGAAAAACTACTGCTGCATTAGGAATTGTTTTGAGAGCAGTAGGTCATGGCTTTAAGGTTTTGATGATCCAATTTATAAAAGGTGAATGGTATTACGGAGAACTTTCGAGCTCTAAACGATTAACACCTGAGTTTGAAATGATCGCGGCAGGAAAAGGTTTCATTGGAATATTGGACGATGATCACGATTTTAGGGAGCACAGAAAATCTGCACAGAATGCGTTAATTCTTGCTAAGGAAAAAATATTATCTAAAGAATATGATATTATTATTCTAGATGAGATTAATTATGCAATAAACCTGAAACTTCTATCAACAAACCAAGTGCTTGAATTAATTAAGATACGACCAAAACAGACATCCATTGTATTAACTGGTAATCATGCTCCAAATGAAATTATCAATATTGCTGATTTAGTTACTGAAATGAATGAAATAAAACATCCTTATCAAAAGGGGATCAAAGCAAAAAGAGGCATTGATTATTAATTAATAAACTCAAGAAGATCCTTTATAAATTAAATATAGCTTGTATTGGAGTTAAATAAAAGATGGAAGATCAGAAAAATCTCCCTGAAGAAGGGGATATTGTTATTGCTAATGTTAAACAAGTTACAAATCATGGAGCGTATGTATTTTTAGAAGAATACGATGCTATGACTGGATTTTTACATATTTCTGAAATAGCAACAGGTTGGATAAGAAATATTGAAAGATATATTAGACCTAATCAAAAAATTGTTCTAAAAGTTATTAGAGTAAATAAAGCTAGATCCGAAGTAGATTTATCACTAAAACAAGTATCAGGTGAAGAAAAAAAATCAAAGATTATCGAGGTAAAGAAAAACGAAAAGGCTAATGCTTTCATGGCAATAATAAAAAGTAAAGCAAATCTTTCTAATGAACAAATAAAACAAATTGAAGAAAAAATTCTGACTAAATATGATTATATTTATGATATCTTTGAAGCTACAACCAAAAAAGGGAAAGAAGTACTACTACCACTAGAATTTACTGAAAATGTAACTGATATAATTGAGGAGGAAAGTAAAAAGATTCCTATTCCTCATGTTGAAATAAGAGGGATAGTGGAACTTTCATCACAAAAATCGAATGGTGTAGAAATTATTAAATCTATTTTAAGTGCTGCAGAAAGTACAAAAGGTAATTCAAAAGTTATGATTTCGTATATTGCAGCACCTAAATATAGAATTGTTGTTGCTGCAGAGAATTTTAAAATTGCTGAAAAATCTATTAATAGTTCTATAGAAAAAATAAAATCTGCAATTGAAAAAGAGAATGGTAATTTTAATTTTATTCGTCAAGAATCCAAAAAAACCCAACAACAATTAGTTCATTAAAATGAAGCATTTATTGAGAAAATGTTTAGTATGTAAAATTTATACTCTCAAGAGTCAATGTCCTCTTTGTTCGTGTATGACCGTTGATCCAACTCCTGCTAAATTTTCTCCAGAGGATAAATACATTTTGTATAGACTTCCTGAATCTTATAATAAGAAAGAAACAAATCAAGAAAAAGATATAATTTAGTGCTTCATTTAGTACTTCTATATTTTTTAATAGGTTTTAACAGATATTCTTACGATCTACAAATTTAATTTATGGAAGAATAGTTACATTATTAATTGACAATAGTTAAGAATTACAATAGTTAAGAATTACAATAGTTAAGAATTACAATAGTTAAGAATTACAATAAAGAAAAAAAGAGATGGAATTTTTTTGTCTAGCTACTTACCAATACATATACCGCTTGGATTAGCAGTCATACAATTGTTTTGATCAT
>DAIPKY010000129.1:0-4367 GCA_036769505.1 Nitrososphaeraceae archaeon | reverse complement strand
TATTAATCCAAACCTCAATCTTTAATATTCTCACGAATTTTTTGAAACAAACATCAATAAGGATTTTATATAAATTAATTTTCATTCATTCAATTAACATTAAATTATATAATCCGAAACAAATATTGTTAAAGAATAGAATATTGTCATTGCAAACTTTATATGATATGAATGGATTTTTAATTATTAAATTTAAAATAAATATTTAGAGCTGAAGTAATTTTTTTTTATAAAATTGTTAGAGAATATCTAAAAAAACAATTTATTAAGCGCAAACTCATCTATTTATTATATGGATTTGGACATCTTAGAAAATCTTGCTAAAAATTGGGTCAAGTCTAAAGATCCTCAAATTGAAAAAAAAATAATTAATTTAATTTGTAATAACAATAAAAATGGTAATAGACATTTTACATTTCCAATAGCAGAGAATTGTGTAATTAGTAATGGAAGAGTAGGGTTTACGTATAAAGATAACAAAACTTATCCTAATTTGTTTGAATTCCTAGCGTATATTACCAATATGGAGATACCAATTGAAATCAAAAATTGTCATTTTGGTCCAGGGGAAATTGTTGTACTTAGAGATAATAAAGAAGATGCAGTAGGTGATTTAATCTTATCGACTAACGAAATTGTTAATGAAATAAAAACAAAATTCAATAACGAATTTCTAGGCTGATATATATCCATATTAATTAATAAGTTATTACATATAAACTGTAATTTACATTTATTTAAATTAAAATTATATTACATTCTCATTGGATGGACAAATAAAATATTTAAAATCACCCTAATAAACATCTTTTTTTTACTATAATGATTATATAATATGTTCAACAATGAAAACATGATGAAAAATTGCTATATTTTACTACTATTGAGTATGTTAATAATTATACCTCTCTTTTCTTTTACCACTGCCCTATCAGAAAACAATAAATATTTTACTCCTTTGACAGGAAAGGAGGAAGTTCCTCCTGTTAATACTAACAGTACAGGCATAGCTTTGTTTGATTTAGTGGACAATCATCTAAATTTTAAAGTAAATGTTACAATGTTGGATAATATAAAATCTGCTAATATCCATTTAGGTGAATTCGGACAAAATGGGGAAATTATAGCTTCACTATTGAAATCCTCATCTCCACTTAACGTTCAGAATGGAACTTTAGTAGAAGGTCAACTCACGTCTGCAGATCTAGCTGGCTCACTAAAAGGAAAAACTATCAATGACCTTGTCAATTTATTTAATAACACAAAGACCTTTCTTAATATACAGACTAAGGAATATCCCAATGGGGAAATAAGAGGACAAATCACAACAGTCAATGGAACCATTTAATGGAAATAGTTAAGAGTAAATATTCCTTGATTTTCCATTATTTTTATAGAATTAGTAAACTTAACCCAATATATTTTACGTAGAATTTTTTCTTTAATTGCATCTCTCTCTGTATTATCAAAACTTTTAGATGTTAAGAGTGTCTAATGAACATGAATACTATTTCTGTATTAAAATATGAATATCACTCATAAAACGCCATTAGGATTAAGATTTATGAAAAATTCCGGCGGAATGAATCATAAGAATAAGTATTTTTTATGATATACCATATTAACAACAAAAACTTAGGAAAATTTGAATAACTTTTTCTATTTAACAAGAAAAACTCGAATAGTTAGAAGGGATTACCAATCAAAAAAAATATTTGAAGGATGTAGATATGTTGGTTATGTGGTTCAGCAGGATAAGGCTATAACAAATGTTGAGATGGAGCATTATATATAAACGAGACTGATCAAAAACTTCAATAACTAAACAATCATGAACGTTTTAGCAACATATTTAATCTACCTTAAAGCAGTTTGTACTTTTACTGGTTAAATATAATAAAAGTGTTAACATTTTACAATTTTGAACAATGTTCTAAATTTCTAGAATTGTTACCATAAGAAGTTTTAAAAAGGCAGTTTCTAGGCAATGATAAACATCAGTAGAAATTTCATATATAAAGATCATGCTTCCATTATCTTTTCAAATAATTTATTGTATAAATGATTAAAAGAGTTATTTGTGAAGTTGAAGATAATATTTATGTAGTTATATGTCATGAGAAAAAACAAATATAATCAAAAAAATACAGACAAAAAAAAAATCATGATAATAGAGGATGAAATTGATATTCTCCTTCTTTACAAGGACTATCTAAATAATAAAGGCTTTTCTGTAGAAGCAACATCTACTACTGCTAATGAAGCCTTATATGATTATGAAAATTTTTTTCCTAATATGATAATATTGGATTATAATCTTCCTGGAAAACTCAGTGGATTAGAAGCAGCTAAACAAATACTCAAAAAATATCCTCATGCTCCTATAATAATAGTAACAGCATTTGATACTGTTAGAAGTGAATTATCAAATGATGAGTTCTTTACCAACAAGAAGATCATCCTTTTACTTAAACCGATTAAATTGCAGGTTCTAGAATGTACTATTAAAAGTCTTCTAAGCAAATAGCACATTCATGCATACTGTGCGATAATAATTTTCTATTAATATACCATTTAAAAATAGGGTATTTCTTAATATGCAATTGATAAAAATTTTATTGAATATGGAGGATTATGGAAAAAAATACAGATGATAGTAACCGTGAGTCCGGTAACAATTTAGAAATATATATCGATTTTAAAAACGATCTTACTCTTATTGCTCACTTGGTCGATGATTTGGTAACCTATTCTATACAGAATGAAGATGTTTTACATAGTAATATAAAAAATATCTCATTTTTTAATGAATTAATCGAAAATGGTAATTGGAAAAGGTTTACAAATTTCTAAAACAATTTGATTTATACCTAGTTTTTAAATTGGTTCTCACATTTAGGAGTATGAATTAAAACAACTTATACAATTATAATCATTTAATTAAATATTAAATCAGTCTTCTTTATTTTAAGGACTTAATTTTACTTAATAAAAAGTACTAGCATGAGAACATCTTCATTATTATATAAGGAGAGAGCTAAAAATGCCTTATCAGTAAGTTGAAATTTGAGATCAAAATTGGCTTCGCCGTGATATACATTCGATCTATTAATATGAATTAAATATATAATATAGTAAATCTGTCATCTATAATTAAGAATAATATATTATTAGCTTTTACAGAACTATTTTTGCTTTTACAGATGACTCTGTTAGTTCTATAGTGTTATCTAAACCCACAATATTGAAAATTGATTTTATATATCCATGGAAAAATACGGAACCTTTTTTTCCTAACCTATGCCTAATCACGATAATTTTCCATCCATCTTGGTTTATTTCGTCATAGGTACCTAATAATCCATATCGACAAATAATTTTTTCTAAATATTCGAAAACATTTTGTTGGACCAACTCTTTTTTCCAAAATAAAATTGTGTCTTTCGGAATTGTTTCTCCTAATTCTAGAGCAATCTTGAAAATTTCTTGATCTTCCATAAGTTCCAAAAATTTGGTTAATATTTCCCTATTTAGTATGACTAAGTCAATCTTTGATAAAAAACGGTTGAAATCAGAATAATGTTTTAAGATGATGTTAACTAGTGCATTTACTGAAATCCCCATACGTTCTGCTTCTTCATCTAATATACTAGAAACGTATTGTTCTACTCGAAATGAACGAGTTGAATTTGGCATTATTATATATAATCATCTGTGATATAATTGTGTTCTGTTGTGTTCTCCTGTGTTTTTTTGCATTAAAAAAAAATAAACCTGAGAACTTGTAAACATACTGCTTATAAGACTAATAGAATGTTCCATGAATATGAGTACAACGCCAAAAGTATTACAAACAGACATACATGAAAAACGTGAAGAGTATTGTCCGAATTGTCATAATGAGCAGATTATATTTGATTCATCAAATGGAGAAATGATTTGTATTTCATGTGGAATGATAGTGGAAGATCGATTAGATTCTTCAGGTATTGAGTCGGAACCTATGAAAAACATTGAAAATCACTTGAATGTAGGCATGCCCCTCTCCTTAGCCCACTATGATAAAGGGCTTTCAACAACTATTTCTTCATCTAATGTAGATGCATTTGGAAGTCAATTAACTACAAGTCAATTGGCTAAGGTCCGAACGATTAGGCATTGGAATAAAATATCTAGTAATAATCGTAGCTATCATAGAAATCTGAAAAATGCTTTTGGGATTTTATTAAGAATAAAAGATAAACTCTCTTTAAGCGATACCCTTATAGAAAAATCTGCCTATTATTATAGAAAAGTAGTGGAGAAAAGAATAACAAAAGGCCGTTCAATTAAAGAATTCGTAGTTGCGTGTGTGTATGTTGCCTGCA
>DAIPKY010000128.1:0-4368 GCA_036769505.1 Nitrososphaeraceae archaeon | reverse complement strand
GAGGAGTTCCTCAAATCGAAGTAACATTTGATATTGATGCAAATGGAATTCTAAATGTTACTGCCAAGGATTTAGGTACTTCTAAAGAAGCAAAAATAACTATTACAGCATCCACAAAATTATCTAAAGACGAAATAGAAAAACTAAAGAAAGAATCAGAACAATATTCTGAAGCAGATAAGAAAAAGAAAGAAGAGGTAGAAATTAGAAATGAGGCTGAAAATCTTGTCTATTCGGCAGAAAAACTAGTTAGCCAAGATTTCAAAGACAAAATTAAACCTGAACAAACAGAAAAGATAAACAAGGCAGTACAAGAATTAAAAGATGTCATTGCTAGTAATAATATTGAAAACCTCAATGACAAAATTAAGGAAACAAAGAATTTACTCGCTGAAATAAGTACAGAAATTTATAGAACAGTTGGAGCAGCAGCAAATCCAACTGCCGGCGGTGGACAGGGAACAACAACTACTACTGAGGATTTCACAAATCAAAGTGAAACTAACAGAGGAGACAATTCAAATCCTGCTGCTGATACATCTAATAGTAGTAATTCTACAGATAAATCTGCATCACCTGGATCCTAACATGTCAAAAGATAAAAATAATCCATTTTTTATTTAATATTGATTCATTACGGGATTATTTATGGCTAACAAACGAGATTATTATGAAATTTTAGAGATACAAAAGAATGCTACTAAAGATGAAATTAAAAATACATACAGAAAACTAGCATTAAAATACCATCCTGATCGGAATAAATCGCCAGGTGCAGAAGAAAAATTCAAAGAAATTTCTGAAGCTTATGCAGTTCTTTCCGATGATGAAAAAAGAAAAAAATATGATACTTATGGACATGTAGGATCAGAGGATGTATTTAGAGGATCAGAGGCAAACTTTGAAGAGATCTTTAGAGATATGGGTTTTGGTGGCTTTGCAAAAACTATTTTTGAACAAATGTTTGGTGGTAGAGGAGGAGCAGGAGGATTCGAAGGATCAACTAATCCATTTGGTGGATTTAGTTTCAACATAGGAGGTAATAGAAGAAAAGGTAGAGATATTCTATATGATATGGAACTCTCGTTAGAAGACGTTGTAAGAGGAAAAAAAGATGAGATTGAATTACCTAAGTTTGAAAGTTGTAACGATTGTGGTGGAACCGGAGCTGCCCGTGGAACTAAACCACGTACATGTAATACTTGTAATGGTCAAGGTCAAACTCGTAGAGTTTATAATCAAAATCGTTTTTCCACCTTTATTTCGTTAGAGCCATGTCAAACTTGTAACGGTAAAGGCCAAATGATTGATAAACCCTGTACTATTTGTCTAGGATCGGGTAAAATAAAACAAAATAAGAAATTAAAAATAAATGTTCCCTCAGGGGTTGAAGACGGAATGACTTTGCAACTAACTGGAGAAGGTGAATATGCGGAGCAGGGACCTCCTGGAGATCTCTTAATTAGACTTCACGTTTTGCCTCATAATTTGTTTGAGAGATTAGAAGATGGTCATGTATTATATAACCTAAATCTTGACTACCCTAGTTTAGTATTGGGAACTGAAATTAAAGTTCCTACTTTACATGGTTATGAGAAATTAAAAATTCCTGGAGGAACTCAAGCAAATACCATTTTAAAGATTAAAGGAAAAGGACTACCACGTTATGGCACATATGGCAAGGGGGATCAATTAATAAGGATATTGGTCAAAATTCCTAATAATCTTACAGAAAAACAAAAATTACTTTTAAAAGAATTAAATAAAGAATTTTCAAAATATGAATAATTTTTAATATAAACTAATTTAATCATACTTTACATATTCTAGATCAATATTAAATATCATATCCTTTTTTTATAAGCAATGCCAATAGCCCTTACTGTTTATCTATACAAATGACTGATAAGGAGTTATTATAGTATATATTATTTTATTATTATACAAGTTAATCTACTTGTAAATTTAACCAGAATATTTTTGATTTAAGTTTGTTAATTAACTTTACAACACTAATAAAATAACCTCTTCTATTAAGATTATCAATGATAATGGAATTTTCATTTTTATATTCCTCCAGCTTATTAGCTTTCATTATAGGTATTGCAGCTACAGTTTTAACACGCTATAGTAGCATTCCCCAGATAATAAAAGGCTTCAAAACTAAAAAAATGGATGACGTATCATTTTGGCTGATATTTTATCTAACAGTAGGATTATTTCTTTATGTAATTTACGGAATAATTATTGATGACGCTATAATTATTTGGGGAAACGCGATAGGTGTAATTTCAAATCTCATTCTAATTATTCTCAAAATTAAATACTCTATCAAATCATTCGAATAATTATGCTAAATATATCTTAATTCTATAAAGTAGTCTTTATTAATACATAAAAACATTATGTCATGTCAACAAAGTTTAGCAATTACTTAATTTTTATTTACTATTATACTTAAAAGGGTTAAATGGCTTACAAAATAAAGATCTTTTACTTTGAGTTTGAAGAAGAAAATAAAGATTGAATTGGAAGATGATGAAGGGAGTAAGTATAATCTCTCATTAGAAGGTAACTTTTCAAAGGAAAAAATATTACAAGTTATTGAGCTTATGGATCTTGTACGATCAGATTCCTCTCGAGCGATAACTAATCCTTTACAAGAAAAAAGTAATACTTTATCTGTTGATTCAAAGATTTGGAATATAGTCAAGGAATCTTTTTATTTTAATACATTTACTTCTTCTGATATTGTCAATATTTATAAAAAAAAATATAATGAGACAATCAAATTAAGTATTATATCAACCTATCTTGCAAGATATTGTTTAAAAGGTAAATTAAATAGAACTAAAAGACTAAGAGAATATGTGTATAATTTAGTGAAAAATTCATCAACTAAGGCAGATTCTATTAATCAGATAGTTTCATCTGATGATGATGATGATGATAATAAAATTGCCTATGATGTTAGAAGAAAGACAATAGATGATCTTAAAAATTAATTTAAATATTTAAATAAAATAAAAACTAATTTGAATAACTATAGATTTTGCTATTAATTAAATAGGCTATTGATATTCTGTAAAATAAAATAATTTTGGAATCAAAAATCTCCAAATCCGCCTGCATCAAATCCACCAAAATCTCCGGTATCTCCAGTATCTGCTCCACTACCGCTTGACTCTTCGGTGCTTGATTCACCTCCTCCAGCATCTTCTGCTCCACTTTCACCTGCCATGGATTGTTCCATGGGATTTAAAGCCATACCCAAAAAAGACATCATAGTCATAAAGAATAAAACATCTATTATTCCTGAAAATATCATTAATGGGACCCAGGATCTATTAGTTTCCATATATGTTTGCAATTGAGCTTTATTTCCTTTCCCATTGTTATACATCTTTTGGGCTTGATGCCACTTGCGTTCTAATTCCTCTTTTTTAGAATTCAAGAGTTTAATTCCTGTATCTGTAATAGAAATCTTGATTTTTTTGTTACCAAAAAAACCCCTGTTCTCCTTTTTTATGATTAGTCTTTGAGTTAAAAGATCATTTACTATTAATTCTACTTCTTCCTTGTTAATTTTTAGAACTTTTGCAATTTTATTTGGATCTTGTATACCTCTAGCAATGGCATCAAGTACCATAAAATGACGTGGACTATCGTTAATTCTTACTTCAGAAGACACTCTTATTAATATGCTATACTCATTTAAATCCTTTTTTGATAAGAATTCATAATTAAATTATTGTTCTTACTCTAAGAGAACAAATATTGAATGGATAGTTTTAAAGTATCTAGATATATAATCACTATAATATTCGTAATAAATATAAAATTAAGAACAAATTAAACTAATGATAATTCCAAAATTAAGTAAAAAAGGGAGAATTATATGGTTTTTATGTTTACCAAGTTCCTTTATATTTTTGATTACCTATTACATTTTAGTTTTTATTTAATACTGTACCTTGTAGTCACACATCTTAACAAGCATCTTAACAAACGTGCAATAAGTTACATAATAAAATAAAAAAGAAGGATCTTTTTTACGATATGATACAAAGAAATTAACTTTAGTCTATGAAATGTTATGATTATTAAATAAGTAACAAAATATTATTTGTAATAATTAAATGATGGCAAATATTTATTTATTTTTTTTTAACATGATCTCATAAACTTTAAGGTAATTAATTGTTAAAGTGTCTATTAAAGTATTGTATATCTCTCATGGTTTATTTTTATTTTCATCATCAATTTTATTAGTTTTACTATTTGAACTAGAAATTCTTATGTTATTTGCAAATTTTAGTATATATGGAGTAGCAAAAGATGTAATTATTGTAACAACACTTAGTATTG
>DAIPKY010000127.1:0-4399 GCA_036769505.1 Nitrososphaeraceae archaeon | reverse complement strand
AACCAATAGAAAATTTTCATCACATCAAAAAATTTGATTCTAATGGTAAGCTAATCTCTAGTTGGGGGATTAAAGGAACAGGCGATGGAGAATTTTTACATCCGCATGGAATAGGATCTGATTCTAAAGGTAATATTTATGTAAGCGATGCTGTATTATGCAATATTCAAAAGTTTGATAAGAATGGTCATTATTTGTTAAAATTTGGCAGCAGAGGCAATGGTCCTGGAGAATTTTTACAACCAGAAAGCATTGCAATAGACAAAAACGATAATTTATTTATTGTCGATTATGGCACACAGCATGTCCAAAAGTTTGACAGTAATGGTAATTTTATAACCATGTGGGGATCAAAAGGTACAAAAACTGGTCAATTTATGAAACCATGGGGAATAGGTGTAGATTCTCTGGGGAATGTATATGTAGGTGATCAAGAGACTCCAGTCGTTCAAAAATTTGATAATAATGGTAATTTTATTAAAAAATGGGGATCATACGGTTCAAAAAATGGACAATTCGTTCATATTCATGATATTACATTAGATTCTAAAGATAATGTTTATGTGACTGATGGGAGAGAGAACTCCAGAGTTGAAAAATTTGACAGTAATGGTAATTTTATAACAATGTGGGGGTCTAAAGGAAGTAAGGAAGGACAATTTATTGAAGACCATGGAATTGCAGTAGATAAATCAGGCTATGTTTATGTAGTAGATACGAGAAATATTAGAATTCAGAAATTTGATAGTAGTAATGGTGATTTTATAACAATGTGGGGGTCACTTGGCTGTAAAGATAATCAATTTCTAATACCACACGATATAACAATTGACCCAGAAGGTCATATTTATGTAAGCGATAGTGGGAACGTGCATTTTAGAGATAATTATGTATGTAAATAATTATAATACGTGTAGATAGTTTATGTGAATTTGTAATGGTAATAATGAATATCAGAATGAATATCAGAAGGTTTAATTTAAACACTATAATTTTCTCACACTCTCTCTTCCACATCTTTTTTTCTTGATATACATAAGTAACATAAATTTGCTTAACAATGTATAACGAAAAAGAGGTAAAAACAATATCGTTATCCGATCTATTGATGGCAACAGAGTCTTCTTATCTTCTCTACCAAATCTTTAGAATTTTTCACTATTTAGAACAACCATTTTTTTAATCGAATCACCTCTAAAGAAGATCTTGAACTAATAGAATTGTCTTTTGTAAATTAAAAGATTTTAATTAATTTCTTTCCAATATTCCATTTGATTATCTAAATATTAAATAATTTGATGATTTTTTATTTTATATCTTTATATTGGCTCTTTAGATAGATACTATAATAGAATTTGCTTAAATTTTTAAATATACTATAATATGATAATTAATAATAAAGTTATTTCTCTCTCTTTCTCTCTACTATTACATTCGTTCCAAATAATTGCTCGCTTGCTAAAGTAGCTAAACCTTGTCAAAATAATAAAAATTTTTAAGTGAAAATAATCTTTAATATTTATTAGTGGATCAAATATTTGAAAAAAATGTTTCTAAGCGTAGTAGCTTTATAATAATAGGATTAATTAGTTATTTAACTATATTATCTTCTTTACAAAGTTTTATTATAGATTCAATTTATGGCCAGACCTCTAATAATGGAAATTCACAAATAGTCAAACTAAAAATAAATCTCAAAGTAACAGGAACAAGCGATGATGATAAAATTACAGGTGGAAGTGGAGATGACAAGTTAATTGGAGGAAAAGGAAATGATGAGCTTAATGGAAAAGGAGGCAATGATATTATTGATGGTGGAGTTGGTAACGATATAATATCTGGTGGGACAGGAAATAACATACTACAAGGCGGCAAAGGAAACGATACATTGAATGGTGAAAGAGGTAATGATGAATTGACTGGAGGAAAAGGAAATGACGAAATGAATGGTGGAAGAGGTAATGATACACTGAAAGGTGGTGGGGGCGATGATACACTAAAAGGGGGAGGAGGCGACGATGAGCTTGATGGAGGAAAGGGGAAAGATATACTCGATGGAGGCGTTGGAGCTGATACCTTTATTTGTGATAAATTAGATCAACTAATAGATTTTGAATCAGCTGAAGGAGACAAAAAAAAAGGTAAATGTTAAAAAGTTGTTGCCTGTCCTGATATATCGCTAAAGAAATTTGGTTGCTTTTTTTAGTAATTATTAAATCTTCTAAATATATATAAAAAAAATCATTTCTGAAAATTTCCTGCTATGTATTTACGATGTGGTGTAGAGCTAAAATATACTGCCAGGTGGGTGGTGGGTAATCTTGCTCATTTGTTCTTCTTCTTCTATTTTGTTTTATTTACTTACTTCCTTTTTCTGTAAGGTGTCAAAACTAGTTATTTGGTTATTATTGTTGTCAAATTTATTTCCACTGGATGTTGCATCCTGCCAAGTTGGTTGTAGTTTTACATCAGTAACAATATTAGAATAAAATATGTTATTATCTGAATTAGAAGCGGCAGCTAATCCAATTCCTACAGTTTCTATATGATTGTCATGAATTTTATTATTAACAGAGTCCTTTGTAATGTAAATCCCATATATACACTGTAAAAGTGAATTCTCGTAAATATGATTCTCATAAGAATTTCTTCCAATAGATATACATTTATCTTCGTTATAGACTATATTATTTTCTATAATTGTATCGGTTACATTCCTGCTAACTGCAATTCCTCTCATATTATCTCCATGCCCATTATTGAATACTGTATTGCCTTCTATAAGAAGACTTTGACAATCTGCAGAACATATGATTCCTGCATTAAAATTATCGTAAACAGTATTATTTAAAATTAGCATATGATGAGTTCCACTATGAGGATCAATCCCATATTTGTTATTGTTATAGACACGATTATCTTCAATCAACATGTATCCCATACCTTTTGAGTAGAACCCCTTGTAAATATGATGTATGTCATTATTTTTTAAAATACTATAATCTCCTCCATTGAAACTAACTCCGCCACATCCATTACAACTATATCCTAAGTAAGCTAATTCTGAATTTTGTATTATTGTTGGCCCAGTTGCTCCCGAATTTATTTTTATATAAGGTCTCAATTCTTTCATATATTGTAATTCATCAAATTTTACAGCCTCTGAAAACTGTACATAATCATTTGTTTTTGGATTCCAAGATGTTATTTTTACAGAATCTACTTTAAGACTTCCGTCTACTTTAATTGCATTTGGTTTAGCTTCTCCTGGCACAATTTTTAACCATGTTACATCATCAGAATTAATATTTAGCATTGCATCTTTATTAACAGTAATACCGGCATTCAGTATCCAATTTTTTTCGTTGAAATTACTAGATTCTCGAGATAATATATTTGGGTCGTTCAGACTATTCTCTAAATCTTTAAATTTTACATTTTTACAAGAAATGTATATTTCTTTTTCTTGGGAATTATAAGATATACATTTTGTATCTGCTGATACATTAGTTGGTATAGATGCTATTATAGTAAGAGAAAAAATAGCAACAACAATTTCAAATAATAACATAATATTTTTCTGAGTATTCATGTACCTTATTGTTTAATTCTTATGAGTACACAGATTATAACAATTAAGATATACTGTTATTTATAATTGGACAATAAAATATTTTTTACATAGATTAACGAACATTTTTATTCTTTATAATTGGCATATTTTTTTATATGTATTTTTTCTTTTTTGATACTCTTATTTATCTTATAGTATAATGGATTACAACCTTTTAATGTAAATATATTCTTATAATATATTAGAAAATACTTCAAACTACAATCATAAGAAGAAGAGAATTCTACCTCAATTAATTTTTTATATTATTATAATAATTTTCTACAATAAATATACTGAAATTCTTATTATACTAACTTTTTCCAATCTATTTTGTTTAGATGCATTCAGTAAGTAAGTAACTATGTAAAAAGTAAAGAGTACTATTTCTTTGAGAATGTGCTCAATATTTATCCCCACACTCCCAGAACGATCTTTATTTGCGGGTTCTCCGATTGAATCATGATCCTCTCCTTTTTTTTCTAATTTTTTTTTTCACGAGAGTGGTCAATGGATGGGGAGAGATTTGAACCCTCGATCACCTGTGTGTGAGACAAGTATCTTAACCAAGCTAGACTACCCATCCACAGTCTGTACATAGTATTCTACTTTATTTTATTTTATTTAATTTTATTTTATTTTATTTTTTCTAAATAACCAAAGAGGAAAGATGATAGTAGGGAAAAATTTGTTGTGAGAAAAAGGGATTTATGTTCCTTCACTAAATCCCTCTAGGTACTCTTTTTGTTCAGGAGAAAGAATATCAATTTTTACGTTCATTGATTC
>DAIPKY010000126.1:0-4402 GCA_036769505.1 Nitrososphaeraceae archaeon | reverse complement strand
TAATATTAAACTAAATTATATCTCAAATATGAATAATTCCTCAAGATTTTTTGATTTTAAAAATTGGCAAAAATTTATATCATTATTTATGACTATAATATTAGCTTTATTGTCACAATTTGATGAAAAAGAAGAAGTAATGGGAAAAATTCAAAAATGATCTTCTTAATTTTTATTTTGTTGAAACAAAATAATGTTTATTATCACCAAATTTACCAAGTTTTTCTTCTTTTTCAGAATAAGTTTTTTTCCCACTCTTATCTTTTGAAATTATAAATCTATCTAGAATATCATGATCATCAGTATCATAAAATGTACTTATTATGGTTTGTCCATTATTGGTCAAGTCAAAGTTTAAAAATCCAAATTTACCCTCCTGAATTGCATAATAAGGATGGAAATAATCTATATTATGTAGTGCATCCCCTGCTGTACCTGCAGTCACAAATATGATACCGTCATTGTTTGAATATTCATTATTATTCTGATCCATTATAATTGGAGATATTGGATTATCATTATTATAGGAAAGAGGAAGAGATCTTTGATAATACTGAGTATGTCCTGATAAAACGAGATCAACTTGATATTTTTCAAATAATTGATGGAAGGTATTTTTCAATTGTTCTGAATCTTTTATATCAAAATCTGCAGAAGTATACATAGGTTTGTGTAAAAATACAATTCGCCATAAGAGTGAAGGATCCTGTAATGATTCTTCTAAATCATTTTTTATAAATTGATATTGTTTGCTTCCTTCTTCAAAAGGATGTTCAGATGAGATGGCTATAAAATGAATATTGTAGAAATTAAATGAATAGTAAGGTTCGTATAAATTATAATGATCAAGTAATTGACGATAGGAAATTTGATAATCTACATCATGATTACCTATAGCAATTTTCATCTTATCGTTAATAGGTTGTGAAATATCAAACCAGCATTGAGGAGAAATATTTTGATATGTATAATCACCCAGACCTATGATGAGTTCAGGTTCTAACTTTGTCATTTTCATAATTGTCTTTTTTGTTTCTTTATTGCAATTCCAATCTCCAGCAGCTATAAAGTTAATATCTCCACCAGAGTAATTTTCATCCAAATAATTTATTGTTTTTGTTGTTGTTGTTGTTGTTGTTTTTCCATATTTGTCAGTTATTGTGGAAAGTCGAGTATTATTATTATTATTATTATTATTATTATTGTCATTATCTATAGACGTAGTTGTTTCTTTATCAAATTGTTCAGAAAACGGTATTTCTTCTCCATAATCTCTAGGATCATAGTAATTCTCTGGGGATATCTCTAAAAAATCATTCTCATCATTCAATGATTCAACAGTTGTAATATGAAATATAGTAATAAATGAAAATACAAATAACAAGAAAAATAAATTAACTAAAAGAAAATATTGATTCAAAAAAACGAACATTGTTTATACTAACTAAAGTTATAGTTGTAGATTATATAAGAATTAAGGATAATCTTTTTAGAAAAGAATTCTATTGTTATTATATAAACATAGAATTCAATAGGGGCAGTGAGATGTGAAACAAATTTGACCTAACTTTGGTCCTTCTATAGAAAATGTATTTTATTAATACAAGGTTACCGTAAGTTAAGGAAATGTATTTGTTTTCTGGTAAAGTTGAATAACATAGTTTATTTTTATAGATGAAAGTATTTTCATATACTAATCAAGATAAGAATCATGGTTACCTTCGTAATCAAAACAAATAATTAGAAATAAAAAAATAATAGATAGGATTTTAGTAATTAATTCATTATTATTATTTTTGTTATTGTTAGCATATGATTATTATTATGGTAATACCACTAATTTTCCTGTCATAGTTGGTTGATGATATATACAGTAATAGGTAAATATTCCTTCATTATCTGCAACAAAATTAATTGTACTGTTTTCTCCTTCCTTTATATCTGAATTGATATTATATGGAGCGAGGTCACGAATGAATATATCTCATTTTAAGTTAACTATTTTGTTTATATTTTTACATTATTTTGATTACTTCTACAATATTTTTCACTCAACCTGGACAATCACAACAGAGTCGCGCTCTGCTGCAGTAGCTCCATTATCAGAGTTGGATGATCCTGTACCACCTCCATCCAACAACAGTATGCCTATGCTGATTTAGGAACTGACGAGGCAGATTCCTATGCTTTAATCCAATAACAACCACCAAAACTAATAGATAACCAATGTTTTCGACAATGCCGTATTGATTGTTTCTCAAAATGCCGAAATATAGAAATAATGGAAATATTTCATTCCAATGAGCTACAAATACATCAGATTTTCATATTCAATTTTTATACTATTATTTGTTTATAATACGTTTTCTATTAAAAATAGTATACTTTCATCTTATAAAACAAAACATAAAAAAATTAGTAAAAAGTTTTCACTTAATCTTTATATAAGTTAGACACATAAGTCTAATTTAGAAGACTAACACTAATGAATAGCTATATATTTTTTGGTATCCCTTTCCTCTTATTTGGAGTAGGACTCTTAGTATTAGATAACAATACAATAACATCTCTAAATCCTTTTAATTTATTTGATGTGAATCATCTTCCTTCGAACTTTTATAGTATAGCTTTAGCAAATGCTCAAGAGCATAGCGAAGAAGGTAATATTAATAATAATAATAATAATAAAATCAATGAAAATACTCATAAATACGTAATTCTGATATTTGATAGAGGATATAAATCAACATTTACAAAAGCAAAACCAATTCTTGATAAATATGATTTTAAAGTCAGTGTATTTGTAGCCTGTAGTCAGACTGAAAGTCCAAAAGGTATGACATGGGATCAACTAAGGCAATTGCAAAATGAGGGTCATGATATTCAATCGCATGGATCTGAACATATAAAACTTGTTGAAATAAAATCACATGAGCAAATAGAATCAATAGTTAAAGAAGGAAAAGAATGTTTACAAGAACAAGGCTTTAGTCCTACTGTATTTCAAGCCCCATATAATAAAGGTAGAGAGGATCCAAAAATAATAGATATTATTAGTAGATACTTTGATTTCGCATTTATGGGTCATTCTAAATTAATGTTTTTAAATTGTGATGGATGGGAAAACTTTGGTTACAGTATGGAAAGTTATGAAGGAAGCACTAATTGTACGCCATATTTTTCTGATGGATCAACTACACCTGCAAACAGATATGCAATGAAAGAATGGTCGCATGATAGAGGACATGATAAAATCTATGAAAACAGGTATTTAGGTGAAGATCCTCATGGCGAAAAAGTAAATGATGCTGTACAAAAACAATTTATTAAAATAATAGAAAGTCAGACAAACTTCACTAAAGATGGAAAGATAAATGCTATTCCCATAATTGGATACCATAAAATAGATACAGGTAAGGACTACTATACATCACCAGAACTATTCAAAAAAGAGATGGAATATTTATATCAAAATAATATTAAAGTCATAACTCTTGCTGACCTTGGATATGATGAAAAACAACAAAGATTTTATATAAAAAATGATAACCAAAAGGCAAATGAACTATCACAATACCAGAAAACCCAATAGTTAACTTGACTAAATAAAATATAATTTAATAAACAATAACATAATTTCTCTTATATCCATATAGAAGAATTGAAAATTTGTATTATGGCATTTTCACCTAAATAGTGTACAGTCTGAAGACATTTAGACTTATTTTTTTTGAGAGTTATAAAATCTAAAAACAATTAGAGCTAAGGCAATTACTAACGCTCTTCTGTATGGTTTTGTCAGATAAGATGGAAACCTTACAAAACTCAATATATAACAAATAAATCCAATTTTCTATTTATTGAATATACATGTTACTTTAGTGCATTTAAGCTCTATAATAGATCATACATATTCAAAAAATTGTTTAGAGTATAATATATTGCACAACTGTATTGATAAGGAAATTTAGTATAATATAACACAATATGAACAAAATATAACATCATGATAAAGTGAACAGAAAGTAAGATATCTAGTAGGATGGTTCTGGTAACGCTGGATCTATGGGGTTGGGAATAAATTTATTTTGTTAAAAAGTTAAAAATATCCCTGATGTAAAAATATTGAGTGATTGTTTTATTTAAAATTTATATTATCATTACTCTTTTTATTTAAAACTATTATCATGTTAAGAGTAGATTTAACTTATGAAATATTTTAAAATTTTTTAGTAATGGACCAAAAATTATGTCAAATTTGTTTCACATCTCACTGGCCCCATTTCAAAGCTTGTCTTTAGTTAGATCAATTCTTATTTATTATATTTAAGAAATGCTCATTAAGGGAAATTTAATAAAAATTAATACACATATTGATAGTATTTGCTATGGATTAAATTAA
>DAIPKY010000125.1:0-4416 GCA_036769505.1 Nitrososphaeraceae archaeon | reverse complement strand
CCTATAACTTTGTGGTTCTTGGGAAATGCTGGATCTATTGGCATAATTATAATAACTATATATATCTTAAAAGTATTAGGGATACAAATTCAAATTGAGAGTAAGTGAATTTGATAAAAAAATTTCATTATAAAAAACAATGTCTATCATATTCACTTAATCTTTCTAATAAATAGATATATATCTCTCTTTTTTTATCTTTTTATACATTCATATTACTTCATACATTTCGATAAGCCATTATTATAAATTAATATACATTTTGTGAGAATGATGAAAATGTAGTAAGTCTATAAAAAAATTCAAGAAAAAATTTTAGTTTCCTTTCTTAAAACTGTTGCATTTAATTTTTTTCCTTATTTTGCTTGTGTTTTAAATGTGACTGAAAACTCTTAAATCTTTCAGGAATATGGTCCATTGATAGTGATGTACCTATTTCCATTGTATATGGCTGTCCTCTCACAAATGATTCCGCAATATGGGTTGGAAATTCCATATTTAGTTTTGGTGGAAAAGGAAGCTCGAACGGATCTATATATGCTTCCACAATAGAAGGAAATTCATTTTCTTCATTCATTGCCATATGAATTACCGATTTTACCTCGTCTATTTTTTTTATAGTATAGCCTTTCCCCCCACTTGCTTCTGCAAATTTTGCATAATCTATAGGTGTAAATTCTACAGCATATTCAGGATTTCCGAGAAATGCCATTTGTTCCCATCTTATCATACCTAGAAGATTATTCTTCAATATTATAATTTTAATTGGTAACTTGTACTGAACTGCTGTAGCAAATTCTCCCATTAACATTGTGAATCCTCCATCACCAACAAATGCTACGGATTGTCTATCAGGAAAGGCAATCTTTGCAGCTATTGCATAAGGTAAACCACATGCCATTGTTGCCAAATTACCTGAGACTGAAAACTTCATTCCTTTTCTCATGTTCAAAAAACGTGCAGCCCAAACTGTATTATTTCCACTATCTACAGACACAATTGCATTCTCTTCTAATTCTTCAGAAACTGCATTTGCAATAACTTGTGGTTTGATCGGAATATCTTCTCTGTTGCTTTGTTCTTTTAGAATTTTTTTCCACTTTTCCATAGATTTTTGCATAGCATGTAAGAATTGCAAACTTACATTGGAAATATCCAGTTTACTATTATTATAATAATGACTTTTTAAATCGTCTTTTATATTATTTTTATGTGTTCTTTCTTTTAATAAGGGAATTAATTCTGACAAAACCGTTTTTGAGTCACCAACTAATCCTACCTCTACGGAATATCTAAGTCCAATTTTCTCTGGCTTCATATCAATCTGAATTCCTTTTGCCTGACCTGGTTTAGGAAGATATTCCATATAAGGAAATGATGTTCCAATAAGAAGTAACGTATCAGTTTGACTCATGGCCTCACTTGCTGGTTCGGTTCCAAGCATACCCAATCCACCGAGGTTTAATGGATGATCATCGGGAACAACTGCTTTTCCAAGTAGTGCCTTGATTATTGGTGCATTTAATTTTTGTGCTACTGCTACTACTTCTGCTGAGGCATTTAATGCGCCTTGACCAATCAATATTACAATTTTGTTACCTGTATTGAGTATTTTAGCTGCTTTTTCTATTAATTTTTTATCGGGTAGTGCAAAAGAATCAAAAATATCGGATGTATGACCTGGAACCTTATGTTTGGAATAGTCACCTTTAAGCTTTTTTTCCTGAACATCTACAGGGATATTAATATGACCCACACCTTTGCGAGCAAGACAAGTTCTGCATGCAATATCTACCGCCATTTCAGCCTGCTCAGGAACATGAATCATTGTATTGTATGAAGCAACATCTGAAAAAAGTTGTAAGAGTTTTACATCTTGAAGAAAACTAGAATTCATTAAATCTGAAAAAGTACTACCAGTAATGGCAAGGACTGGAACATTATCAGCCTTAGCATCGTAGAGACCATTTAAGAGATGAATTGCTCCTGGACCAGACGTTGAGACACAAACGCCTATCTTGCCTGTATATTTAGCATATGCACAGGCCATCAGCGCGGCTGATTCTTCATGCCTTACTAGAACAAACTTTATTTTATCTTGTCTAACTCTCAAGGCTTCAATAAATCCATTAATTCCATCTCCTGGTATACCAAAAACCACATCCACATTCCAATCAATTAATGATTCAGCTACAATATCAGCTGTTTTGAGATCCTGGTATTCATCATTCATAATTGATAATAAATGTTAATACTTAAATATTCAACTGAAAATACAATTAAAAATTAAATAATACTAAATAATCATTCATTCCTTCATTTAATAAATTAATTGTCATAGCCTCCTCATTATAGAAGTAAAGAGTAGTAGGAGCAATTGAGTGAGGCTATGTATGAGTCCAACGATGCGATTGTTGATTGTTAATTAATGATGAAAATTCTATTTAATAATTTGAGATTAATTAATTAAAAAATTAGATCTATTGGTAAATTTTATTTCTTTATTTATTTTAACTATCTATAATGTTAGATATTTAGAAGAGGATTCTGTTTGGAGTTCTTTGGACTGAAAAAACCAGACTAGGGGACATGTGAGTTACATGAGCCTCAATGAACCTTTTGTTGTTTGATGAGTAGAGTTTATATCGCTAGAGTAATCGATTAATTTAATTAATTAATTATAATTTATATAATAAAACATATCCTTCTCTTCATTATAACGAAACTGAATCTTGTAGTTATCAAATGTATATTTATGGAATTCTTTATCGTTTAATACTAAATTTTTAATCAAATTGTAAAAATAATCTTGAATGGGGGTTGGTTTTATTGTTGTCGTTAAATCAATTTTAAATTTTTTAATTTCATAAATATACTTGCTTATCACATAACCTGCTGCTTTGTTCATCATATCCTGTTCATAGGAATTATTATTGTCATCGTTATCATAATCATAGTTATTGGATATCATTTTATTTTCTTATAATAACTATTGCCATAATTGTTGTAATTGCCATTATACCATTCAGCCAATGCATTTGAAAAAAGATTTGTGTTAGCAAAGGGTACTAACTTTAGCAATGAGTCCATCAAAAAAAGACTTATGGTTAATGCTGTCTTATGCATAACATTGTTAAACACTTAAAATATAATTGAAATTGGTAGGTACACTTGGTAACATGGTATTACTAAATTAGATTAGTAAATTAAATCTGTGAATAAGATAAGTTAATCTTTATTATAATTTATAGTTGCTAATTTTTATTAATTAAACCAATTCTGAAAATAATTTATAGACTTTTTTGTTACTAAATTTAAGAACAGTTTTCCTCTACAATCTTATATCTTATCTTGGATAATTATGCTTCTATCTTTTACTACAACAATTATTAAGATTATCGAAAGCCAGTGCATTAACCTAGCATTATTAATTTTTATTTTAATTTATTTTTAGAAGGTTAAAGTCATAACCAACTATTATTATTATAGGAGCCTGATGATATTTAACAATAATAGAAGGCTATGATGATGGATCTTATATTTACTATAAGATTGTAATTAAATAGATATGATTGTATTTAATAATTGTAGACAATTTCATTATTATTATTATTGTTATATTTATTTACTAAGAATGAAAGAAGAAGAAATTAATTAATTGCCATAGCCATCTACTACTACTACAATCTAGGAGCGATAGGACAATAGCAATAATAGAGGCTATGTATGAGTCCAACGATGCGATTGTTGATTGATGATGAAATATTCTATTTAATAATTTAATATAATTTATTCAATTCAATTATTAATTGCCATCATAGCCTGAACTCAATCAATGAGGTTTGTAGAAATTATTATCCAGACTATGACAACAACCTTGACTTGATGGTTCTTGTTTGTTTGTTTGTTTGCCTATTATGAGTTCTTTGGACAGTATGACAAAATTGATATAAATTATATTTATAAATTTCTTAAATTTTCTTAGTTAGTTTCGAAACTCATAATAATAATTTTCTTTGTTACTGAAATAAAAAATAAAAAAAAGATGATGGAGGTTTAAGACCTATCTTAACATAATTGTATTAGGATCATTTTATATTTAAATTAGAAGAATGAGATACAATGAATGAATCTCAATTGTATTCCTATTGCTTAACTAAGAATATAAAAATTTATTGCAATAAATTATTAAATCTAACTAATATGTAATACACGGAATAACTAATAGAAAATAATGAAAATAAATCTAATTAGTTTTATCTAAATTTGAGTCGAGTCTACAGTTAAGTTATAGGTTATCACACGATGTAATGGAACATCGCTCATAATTATAGATGGAATATCTTGGAATACTTCTGTCATTATTTCATGTTTACCAGGAGGTAATGGTTTTATGATGGGCATTATAGCATTTAT
>DAIPKY010000124.1:0-4427 GCA_036769505.1 Nitrososphaeraceae archaeon | reverse complement strand
TGCTGCAATGATAATGCCTATTATTATTTTTGTTTTATCTTTCAATTAAGATTTCTATCGTTATACTATAATATAAAAACAACTCATTTTGAGAATTACAATTGAACAAACTACTACTCCTTTATACCACGGAATATTTATTTTTTAATTCTTTTTCTTAATTTATTGAGGATCGGTTATTATAATATTATTATTATTATTATTAAGGTATTAGGTCTTGGTCCTGCTATTCAATCCGTCTCTGTCTTGTCTTTCCTTATAGATTTCTTCCATTTTGTGTTCTAGTTCTAGTTTGACTATAAAAATTTTTAATTGCTTAATTGTCTATATTGTTATAAGTTAGCCTCTTACAAAAAATTGTTCTTGTAATCTTTTAATCAAAATATTGAACCGTATTAATAGACGACTCTTAGGTTTTCTTGGTTAACAGAGTGCCATTATCAATAAATAATTTGTTGTACTTAGAATATCAAGATAGGTAATTAAAAAAAGAATGTATCAACAAAAAAATAACAATGAAAATAAGAGATACAATTGTTCATGTGGAGCAGCATTTGCTACATTAAAAGAATTTAATAAACATAATCACTACTACCACAATAAGATCATTAGTAGTAGTTAGAAAGTCAAACTAAACTTTTTCTACTTCTGCTTCTAAACTCTCATTTTTTAATCAAATACAATAAAAAGAACACTTGAATTAAATTTTATTTTCATGAGAGAACAAAATACTAAACCCAAGTACTTGGAACTTTCTGTTAATTGTGAGGTATAATAGTTATCAATGGCCTTTTGTGACCATTCTCCCACATTGGTATTCAAACTGGCTCATATTACTATCAGATCAGATTGCAAATATTAATGTTAGAACCTGTATAAAGCGAATTACTAATAACTCTTTTTCTATAAGATTATAAAATTTGTGTGTAATTATTATTCTTTCAGTTTGATATTAATGATTTTTTTATAGATTAATACTTGCAATTTCATTAGTCAAGCTATTATTATTAGAGAAAGTTTGATCCATCTATTAAATACAATGTAGTGCAAATAGAGCTCATGAGTAAGAATATCAATATATCCTCAGTTTTAACAATTACGGTTCTTATTACTGTGACAATAACTATGGTAAGTGCAATCATATTTTCAAATCACATAGTATTAGCACAAAACCAAAAATTTAATGCCAAACTTTCAGGTCAGCAAGAAGTTCCACCTGTCCAAACTACTGCATCTGGAATGGCATGGTTTAAACCAATGCAAGATAAGATATGGTTTAAACTTAACGTAACTGATATGCAAGGAGTCACACAGGCTCACATACATACGGGAAAACAAGGTGAAAATGGTCCTATTCTTGTAACATTATATAAATCCGACACTCCACAACCAATAAATGGTAAATTAGCCTATGGAAATATCACTGCAAATCTGTTAGAAGGACCAATGAAAGGTAAACAAATATCTGACCTAGCTACTGCACTGTCAAACGGAAGTACATATGTAAATGTCCATACCGAGAAACATCCTAATGGTGAAATTCGTGGACAAATAATGATGGCAAATTCAACTAGTGATAAAATGATGAAGATGGATAAATAAATAATAAGCAAATAAATTTTTTTATTTTTTTATTTTTTCTTTTAATCTGAATTTGCTAGTTATATTTACTAGATGATATACATAATAATTTTTACAAAAGATGAGCAAGATAGAATTTTTTAAAGTATTAGGTTGTCATGTTACAACTATTTCTCTAGGACATTGTTTATTGTTTATAGTCTTTTTGCTTATATCTAATAAATTATATTGAGTTTAATTCATTATGATGGTTAAAAAAGAGATTTTTTTAAATTAGCCAACCGTAACTCTACCTGTCATCCATGGATGGATTACACAATGATAAGCAAATGTTCCTGGAGAATCAAACGTGTTATCCCACGCCATTCCTGGAGGTATTGGACCTGAATCAAAAAGAGGTGGTGCAACACCACTTCCTTCTTCATTAGCAGTTACCGTGTGTTCTGTGGTATCATCATTTGTCCATGAAACTGTACTTTCTGGCAGAACATTAATTGCATTTGGAGAAAATGGTTCTAGATTGCCTTCATCTGGCGCACCAGGTGTAATACTTACTGATTGTTGAGAAAATGCAACGAGTGTTGGGTTAGATAAAATTCCAATAGTTGGTATGATGCTTGTCATTATTAGTAAATTTAAGATCAAAACTTTCACAGTATGCGCTAGTGATGTTTCATATATAAAAAACTATATCTAATTAATTTAACTTTTAATTTAAAATCCTTTCAATTACAATAACCACCATTTTTAATATCTTCACCCATAAACTAGAATTAATCGACGACAAATACTTGTTGTTGTTGTTGTATTATTCCTGGTCTTCTCTAAGTTACAATATGCTGCCTTTTTATCGGCGGAATCAAAAAGCCATCCAGAAAAATAGATACAGACTGAACTTTATTCTATGTTGAGAAAATATTGTATTAGAATTGGAAAGTAGATTTTAATTACTTATTATTCAACTTACTGGTCTTTATTGCCAAAATCAGATGATTAATTGGATACAAATTATTATTTAAAAAGGTACTCTTCTATTATTATAGGTTATTTATTCTATTCAAAATATTTATAGAATTTATAGAATTTTCTATACAAAATTTAAGTAAAAATATTGCAATAGTTCTTTTAATTGATTTGTAGTTGTTTCTATACTAACAAAATGGTAGAAATTTATAAAAAAATTAGATATGTAAAATTTAATTTTATATATACAGGTTTTTATATGTTCTTTTTTTTAGGGCTTATATTTTTACTAAATTTAGAAGGTGATATATTCGAAAAAGTTGGATACAACAATAACAAAAATAATAATATCTTAAGTACAGCATGGGCAAATGAGATCAATGGAACTAATAATTCAGATAATATTACAGGCACCCAAAGTAAGGATATTATTAAAGGACTAAATGGCAATGATACAATAACAGGAAAAGAAGCAGGAGATGACATTAGTGGAGGTAGTGGAGATGATATTATTTTTGGTAACGAAGGGAGAGACATTTTAAGAGGAAAAGCAGGTAATGATCGAATTGAAGGTGAAAAAGGAAATGACAGGATATATGGTGATAGAGGAAATGATATACTAATAGGAGGTTCAGGAAATGATACATTTACTGGAGGAATTGGCAGAGATGTATTTATATGCAGTACAGGAAACGACACAATAACAGATTTCAATATTACTCAAAGTGACACAACTCCTCAACAAAATGATTGTGAAAAAATAAGATATGACAATACAGATTATTATATCTCCTTCCAACAAAAACAAGAAGACAAACAATATGAAGAAGCAGTAGATAGATCCGTCCATATAGAAAATACAATTGAAGATGAGAAATATGAGCAGAAAAAATCTGGTAGTAATAATGGCTTCTTTTTTGGTTTATTTAAATAAAATTGATTTGCCATGGTTGTTAGATAATTGGTATTTTTTCATATAACAGTCTAGACTTAGTTTTATTTATTATTGATATACTTATATACAATAAAAGTAGAGTTTTATCAATTTTAAATGGATAGGTTATTTTCTCCTTCTAGTTTTTTATATAATAATAGAAAAAAAATTGGTATTCAATGAAATAAAGAAATCAGAAATTAGGTTAATTAATTATATTCTCACCGAAATAAACTTATTATTATTAATATTGTTATTGTTGCTGTTCTCCTTAACCAAGTTCTCTTTTCACCTAGGGAAAAGTAACGTTAAATAATATCTCTCTTTAGTTTCTACCGCGCAGGCAATGAATTAGGTTTGTCAAATTGTTTGATTACTCTCTTTTCACATTCAGAACCTTCGGGTGGTCGCAAATCCTCGCTAGCAACACAGGCATGGTATCTATCTCCAATTTGTATTTTGCCTATGTCAGTATTTCTATCAAATGTAAATGTTCTTCTTATTGTATCATCCTTGCTTTTATCAAGTTCTGCTTGAACATCTTCTATAACTTCAGACTGTATTTGACCCTTTATCATAACACCTATTACTAGTTTTTTAGTATCTTTTTTATCAGCCAGAGGAGCAAGAATTTTTATTTTAACTGTATCACTATTTGAGCTATTTACATTATTCAGAGTGGCTTGATATACTGCTTGGCTTTTTGCATATACTTGTGAATCAGGGTTGAACAGTTCAATCTCTGTTGGTTTTTTTATGTTTAATATATCTCCTTCATTACAATCAAATTTCGTCAAGGAAGAATTGTATTCTTTTGAGAAATTACTACCAACTTGATATGCACATACAAAAAATTCGTCAGGTACATGAGCATCCACTATACCATTATCCACATCTGTTTTTAATTCAACATCAAGTTTTTTCTTGCTTTTGTCTATTGAAGAAATAG
>DAIPKY010000038.1:0-13722 GCA_036769505.1 Nitrososphaeraceae archaeon | reverse complement strand
ACTATGATTAAGGTAGTTCAAGAAGGTATAAATCCAATTTTAAATCAGAATGATTACCCTGACTTAAAAGTAAGAATAGGAATCAATTTTGGCGAAATTGCTGTAGTTAGGTATGGTATAGATATTGATGAATATAATAATATGGTACTGAAACGACCACATCTTGACCTTATTGGGTATACTATTAGTATAGCAGTAAAGATGACCTCACTAGCCAAACCAGATCATATTGTCATTGGTGAAGACTTATTTAGTATGTTAGAGGGCAAACTAAAAGGTGCATTTAAACAATTATCAATTACTCGAGATCTATGGAATTATTCTACAGAGACTACAGGAAAAATATATAGTATATACGAAAATATAAGGTAAACAGCAATTTATGTCAAATTCATTTCAACCTATCAATTTCAATACAACAATTTTATTATATATTTTGAATTTTACTAACATATCTTTACCTAATTTAGGTCAATAATAAAATAAATATTAAAGTTAAATATGGTAATAATCTATTACAATGATATATTTCCTCATTTAGAGAAGCTTTTTAGAATAGAAACTATAATAACTCATCATATAATAATAAACTATTTTATAATAAACTAGGAACAATTACATTTGAAGATAAAAAAAGGTATTATTATTGTAATGAATAATTAAACTTTGAATTCCTTTTGCCACAATTACTTATTATTTTCTTCTAAAAGAAAATTTACAAGTACAATTATACAATTAATAAATAATAGCAAGTTCTTGTAATTATTAACAAAAATGACTTTTGATAGTATTGATAATAATGCTAACAAAAAATCTTCGAACAATAAAGGAAATGGTAAAGCAACCCTAAAAGTTGCAGAAGCAGAACAAAGGGATATAGGAAGAAAAATTGTTCGTATAGATCCCGATGCGGCTCAAAGTCTAAATGTTATGACCGGAGATGCATTAGAACTATCTTCATACGGAAAGAACGCAGTTTTATTGAGTTGGCCAGGAAGGGATAAGGACAGGGGTACTGGTTTAGTTCGCATTGATGGTTATACAAGAAATAAACTCGATGTAGGTATTGGTGATACAATAGAAGTTAAAAAAGTTGAATCAAAAGATGCTAAAAGTATAACATTAGCTCCAACAGAACCACTTCGAATAATTGGTGCTGAACAATATCTCGCAGAGACTTTAAATGGACAACTAATGACCAAAGGCGATATAATCCCTATAAACGTAATGGGCCAAAGAATAGATCTTGTAGTAATATCAACCGATCCATCTGGACCGATAATTATTAATGATGCTACAAAAGTTACAGTTTCGGAAGATAGTGCAAAGGCAGTACAAGCTGCTCAAGAAGGTAAAGTCCCATCTATTACTTATGAAGATATTGGTGGTATCAGAAATGAGATTGCTCGGGTTCGAGAAATGATAGAGCTCCCTCTGAGGCACCCAGAGTTATTCAAAAGATTAGGAGTTGAAGCTCCGAAGGGTGTTTTATTACATGGTCCTCCAGGTACTGGTAAAACATTGCTTGCAAGAGCAGTTGCAAATGAGACAAACGCTAATTTCTATTCGATCGGTGGACCTGAAATAATGAGTAAATACTATGGAGAATCTGAAGAAAAATTAAGAAATGTATTCGAACAAGCAGAAAAGAATGCTCCATCTATAATTTTTATAGATGAGATTGATTCAATAGCTCCAAAGCGAGAAGAGGTATCAGGTGAGGTTGAAAGAAGAATAGTTGCTCAGCTGTTGTCTCTAATGGATGGATTAAAGTCTAGAGGTAAAGTAGTAGTAATAGGTGCTACTAATAGAGTTAATGCTATAGACCCAGCATTGAGACGTCCAGGTAGATTTGATAGAGAATTAGAAATTGGTGTGCCAGATAGAGAAGGGAGACTCGAAATATTACAAATACATACAAGAGGAATGCCACTTGCAAAAGATGTTAATCTAGAAAAACTAGCCGATATTTCTCATGGATTTGTAGGAGCCGATCTACAATCCCTATCAAAAGAAGCAGGAATGAGATCCCTGAGACGAATACTTCCCGATATTGACTTGTCATCTGAAAGTATACCTAGTGATACTCTTCGTAAGATAATAGTCACTATGGATGACTTTATGGATGTTATTAAAGAAATGGAGCCTTCTGCAATGAGGGAGGTATTTGTTGAAATACCTGACATTAGTTGGGATGATATTGGAGGATTAGAATCAATAAAGCAAGAGATGCAAGAAGCAGTAGAATGGCCGCTAAAATATCAGGGAATATTTACATTCGCAGATGCTATGCCTCCAAAAGGGATCTTACTATATGGTCCACCAGGAACAGGCAAAACCTTGATGGCAAAAGCTGCTGCAAATGAAAGTGAAGCCAACTTTATTAGCATAAAAGGACCTGAGCTTTTATCAAAATGGGTTGGAGAGTCTGAAAAAGGAGTTAGAGAAATATTTAGAAAAGCTAGGCAAGCCGCACCATGTATCATATTTTTTGATGAAATTGATGCTATAGCTCCAAAGAGAGGTGGTGATTTTGGAGATTCCCATGTGACTGAGAGATTAATTAGTCAATTACTTACAGAACTTGATGGATTAGAAATATTAACTAATGTTGTAGTTATTGGTGCCACTAACAGACCTGATATTGTAGATGCTGCACTGTTAAGACCAGGAAGATTTGATAGATTACTTTATGTTCCTCCACCCGATCGGGATTCAAGAATCAAAATAATAAAGATTCATGTAAAAAAGAAACCTTTGGATGATGCTGTAGATATAGAAAGACTAGCAGATCAAACAGAAGGATATACAGGCGCAGATATCGCATCTCTATCATCCGCTGCGGTCATGCTTGCCTTACGTGAGCATGTGTCAAAGTATAAAGATCCAAAGGAAGCAGAAGAACACAAAGAAGAGTTGAAAATTCATATGACACACTTTGAGAATGCTATGAAGAAGATTAGGCCACTATCTACACAAGAATTGAATATGTATAAGGTAATAGCAGAACAATTTGGAAAGCCAGATATTGCATCAAAAACAAAAGGACCTGAATTACAAAAAGGATTTATATCTTAAATATTTAATTATCAATTAAAATTTTTAACTATTAATTAATTATTATATGATTCATCATGCATAATATTTCCTGTCGTAATCGGCCTACTACTCATTTCGTATTGAATCTAAATGAGCTTACTTAATGTGCTATTAATTCACTTATATAGTAGAATCAATATTTCTCATAGAGAAACACTATTTATTATATTTGAACGCCCAAAAAATAATTTAACAGTAATTATATTTGGTAATATTTTTTAACATCATAATTCAATTTTTATTATAAAAATTGTTAGTAGTACACCTATATCAAGAAAAAATTTGCTATTTCTTTAATTCATGTTCCTAATCGTTAATTATTTAATATGATTTTAAGACTAAAATTAAGAGTACAGTGACAATATCTTTCTATAACTTTTAAATCAGATTAGGTGTTTTTTTGAAAGCTAACGATAAATAATAGACGAAAATTTAATACAATAAAAAGAACCTATTTTATCTTCGAATCTTTACAACGATTTATATAAGTATTCTGACGATTTTTATTGTATGCTGTCCTTAAAGTTTAAGACAATCAACCCTGCTACTGAAGAGATTATTAATGAATATGAAAATATGACATATGAACATTTAGATAACATTTTAACAAATGCTAAAAATGCGTTTGTTTTATGGAAAGAAGATTTTAAGAAAAGAGCTAATTATTTACATGATTTTGCTAATGAATTTAGGAAGAATAAGGACAATCTAGCTAAAATTGCAACACAAGAGATGGGAAAACCGATAAGGGAATCAAAAACGGAAGTAGAAAAGTGTGCCTGGGCTATGGAGTATTTTGCTGATAATGGCCAGATTTTCATGACCGATGAAATTGTCAATACAGACGCAAGAAAGAGTTTCATAACCTTTGAACCATTAGGTGTTATCGCCAGTATAATGCCATGGAACTTTCCTTATTGGCAGGCATTACGGTTTGCAGCTCCCTCATTGATAGCAGGAAATACCATTGTACTAAAACCAGCTAGTGCGACTATGCAATGTGGCTTGGAAATTGAAAAAATATTTAATAAAATAGGATTACCAAATGGAGTTTTCCAAACTGTAATTGGTAATTCAACAGTTGCTGAATATCTGATTGATTCAAAGAAAGTAGATGCAGTAACTTTTACTGGTAGTGTACCAGTAGGTTCCAACGTCGCAAAGAAGTCTACATCTCTTTTAAAAAAATGTGTACTAGAGTTAGGAGGAAGCGATCCATTTATCGTATGTGCCGACGCAGATATCGAGAAAGCTTCATTAGGGGCAGTCAAGGGACGATTTATAAATTGTGGTCAAAGTTGCATAGCAAGTAAACGATTCTTTGTGGTGAAAAAAGTAGCCAATGAATTTATGGAAAAATTCGTGGAAAAGACAGAAAAACTTAGAATAGGAGATCCTCTAGAAGAAACAACTGATCTTGGGCCACTAGTAAGCCTAGAAAGTCTTGAATTTATAGATAAAGTAGTTCAAGATTCTATGAAAGAAGGAGCAGAACTTTTAATAGGAGGACAAAGATTGGATAGAAAAGGTTATTTTTATAAACCTACAATACTAAAGGATGTTACTCCTGGAATGAGAGTTGTTGACGAGGAGACTTTTGGACCTGTAGCTCCCATAACAATTGTTGAAGACGAACGACAGGCAATTAGATTTGCAAATAATTCTGAATTTGGTCTTGGTGCTAGTATATGGACACAAGATCTTGATAAGGCTGAAAGACTATCTAGATTAGTACAGTCTGGAATTGTGACAGTTAATAATGTTGTTATGTCAGATCCAAGAGTTCCTTTTGGTGGTATCAAAAATAGTGGTTTTGGTAGAGAATTGTCAAAATATGGAATACTTGAGTTTGTTAATATTAAATCAGTACGATTTTATGACCAGTTAATGAGAAATCATCATGTAGAATAACAATAGCAGTAATGTAATTACTAATGCATTAATAATAAAACAAAATAGCAATTTATTTAAACCTAAAATTAGGGATTTATGAACAAACCCCCCTATAAAAGGTCAAAAATATCATAATTATTACTACTTAAATAATATCTTTAGAAATATTTTTATAAAACTTCATTTTAACATGTTGTACTTTTTTTTAATTGCAAGGTTCACTGTACTTTTATTATAAAAATATTATACTATTATGCAAATTTGAGGAGGAAAGAGTTTTTGAGTGACATTGAATTTCTTCAGCTCGTTTGAATGTTATCTGCGGTAGTGTCTACAAATATAAACAATATCTGAAAATAGAAAATAAAGTAAAAATCATCATTACTTTTTTCTCCTGAATTAAATAATCATTTCTTATGAATTTATAATTTCCAACTGAATTATGAATTAATTAATTAATTAATACTTTATTATTTTGTTATTTATTCAAGTACTGTCTACATCGAGATTTAGAGAATGTTAATAAATGGAATTATAAGTATGAAAATTTTTATTCTATGATTTATATAAATCAGTATGAATATAAATAAACCTCCTAATACAAATTTTAAAAATGAATCTAATGAATATAATGACGACAATATAAAAGAGGATTCTAATACTATAGAATTTATCCAAATAAGATATACGGATGTCATCGGTAAATTTTTAGCTAAATATTTTCAAACTGATAAAAGTCATATTTATGAAATTTTTCGAACAGGTATAGGCCTTGATGGGTCTTCGGTAAAAGGTTTTTCTACAATAGAAGAATCGGATATGCTATTACTTCCAGATCGGACCACTGAAAGAAAGATCAACTTTTCAAATAATAAAATAACAACAGTTATAGCTGACATATATCGAGGATTTAACCAAGGAAGATCATCAAGAGATCCTCGATATGTTTCACAAATGATGGAAGACTATTTAGCTATGAATCAACTTACATGCCAAGTCGGTGCAGAAGTAGAATGTTTTATATTTGATGAGATAATTTTTCCTAATAATGTAGCCACATTATCCATGATGGAAGGTAGTAAATATCATAATCCAAGAGAAAAAAATCTGCAAAGTGTATATTCAAATCAGGATCCAACGAATGTTTCTATCTTATCATCAGAACAAGTCGGAAATGGAAAATATCCTATACGTCCAAAATCAGGTTATGATACGACTCCTTTTCAGGATTCATTAATAGATTTTAGGTTTGAAATAGCAAGAATATTAAAAAAATATTACTCTATAGAGGTAACTAATCTCAATCATGAAGTAGCGAGTAGTGGTCAAATTGAAATAAATTTTATGCATGATATACTTACAAAAACTGCTGATAATGTACAATTATACAAAGATGTTGTAAGAAATGTAGCAAAAAAATACAATAAGATTGCAAACTTTATGCCCAAACCTATCTTCGATGAGAATGATCCGACTAAAGGCGATAATGGTTCGGGCATGCATGTTAGTGTAAGCTTTTGGAAAAAATCTACTTCTACAACAAATAATTCAAATATTTTCTATGATTCAGATGACTCGTACTCGGAATTAAGTCAGGTGGGTAGGTATTTTATAGGAGGATTGCTTGACCATGCTTCATCTCTTTCCTCACTAGTTACACCCACAGTGAATTCATACTATAGAATTATCCCAGGATTCGAAGCGCCAGTTTATATTGCATGGGCTAGAGGTAATAGATCTGCAGTAGTACGAATACCAGTAAATGCTAAAGGTAATGATTCATCAAAAAGAATAGAATTCAGAGCTCCTGATCCTTCAGCGAATTCGTATCTTGCATTTTCAGCAATAGTGGCTGCTGGATTGGATGGAATTAAAAACAAAACTGATCCTGGCAATCCAATTAATGAAAATATATACAAGATGCCAGATCATCAACGTAAAAGTTTTGGAATAAAGATGCTTCCATCCAGTCTGAATGAAGCATTAATGTTCCTGAAAAGCGATTCTAAATATTTGAATATATGTTTTGAAAAACCATTAATAGATGAATATATTAGTCTAAAATTACAAGAAATAGCTGAAATAGGCGTGGATAAATCAAAACTAAAACAATTTCTATATTATTATGATGTTTAAAAAATAGCAAGATCAGAAAATAATTTTTGTAATGCATAGATTATGATAATAGAGAGATATAAAGAATCTCTGAAGTTATTTAAAATAAATTCAATAATTTTAGATAAAAATAATCTATATTAGTTATTCTAATGTTAGGATTTAGATTAATCAGTTATGGGAATAACAGTAAAGTATCTTGAATTGATGGTTTAAGTAGAATCCTTATAATAAATGAAATCCCATATTTTAGTACTATGTGCTTTATGAATGAAATACCAGAAAAAGAACAAGCACTCAAGCCAAAAAAAATGGAGAAAGAAAAGCAACAAGAAGATAAATCCCAGCATGAAGAAAAACCAATTATGGTAAATACTGCCTAAAAATCTTAACTTATTTTTTTATTTTTTAATAAATTTCTTTCTTTTAAGAAAAAATCGTATATATAATCATTTCTCATTCTAATATAAGCAAAGTTGTATATCATTTTAAGCAGCTCAAATAAACAAACATTTTAGGAATTCTCATGTTCATATCACTTGAAAGCTTATCCTGTTAGAGATTGTTTTTTCAAGGCGGTTGCAATTATTTGTAGTTATTCTTTATCAATCTATTAAAAGTTCAGGTTTGCATGATCGAGATACCCATGTAATACCCATGTAATAAATATAAAGAATAATTAAAAAATGATCAACTTATCGGATCTTTAGAATATTTTATTTTCAAAATTAATAAAATTGTATTAATGCATACTGCAATAGAATTTGCTATAATTATGACTAAATCATTAATTCCTATTCCGTAGACAACCCATAAACTAAGACCAATTATTAATACTATTACTAACCATATTGATACATCATCAGTTTTTCTTGTTTTTATTGATTTAACTATCTGGGGGATACTACTGGATACCGCAAAAACAGTTGCCATGATACCTATAAGAGTCACTATTATTGTTGGCAATGCTCAACTATGATTATAACATTTATTATATTTTATCTCTCAATAAAATATAGTATATTTTTTCTCAATCTTCATCAATTTGACCCAATTATATTAAGATTGATTATTGTTAAGTGAAATCAACTCCATAGATACAAGGTAGTACTGAATTGCCAAATCGGATGTTCTGGCAAGATGAACTACTAACAATAAAATAGAAAACGAAAAAATAAAGAAGATACAAGAGTTAGTAGAATAAATAAGTAAAGCTGGAGCTTGATTTTGTCAATTAATCCTACTTAAATGATTTAAATGAGGATGTACAAATGAAATACCTTGACTCTTAATATTGCTGTACTAGTAAAGCTGGAGCCTGATTTTTCTGAAGGTAGTGTGAGTTATAATCCTGATGGGACTTTAAATAGAGCAGAAACAAAAAGTAAATTAGGTGCTCATAGTGCTATCGCATCGCTGGCTGCATTTTATACAAAAGTAAAATATGGCGGTTACATTTCTGTTTGTTCCATGGGTCCTCCAATGGCAGAAATCGCATTGCAGGAAGCCCAATTAATTTGTGACGCTGATGAGCTACATTTATATAGTGACCGCCTTTTTGCGAGTGCTGATACTTTAGCAACGGCAGAGGTTCTAAAACAAGGAATTAAGAAAATGAATACGGGAAAGGAAATGGACATTGTGTTTTCTGGACATCGTGCTTCTGACGGGGAAACAGGTCAAACAGGTCCTCAGACTGCATGGAAATTGGGATTTACTTTTTTAGGAAATGTGATTGATTTTTCTGTGGACCTAAATAATAGATCGATTATTGCTAAAAGACTTGTTGCATTGCCAGGTTTTTATGATATAGTAGAGGAAATTCAAGCACCGCTACCTGTATTTATTGCAATAGATCCTTTATACAAAGCAACATTTGATACTATCTCGCTTCGATTAACTTCCTCAAGATATCTTAAGGAGGCAAAAGAAAGAGCAGAAAGATATAAAACCTATCTCAAGGTTCTAGATCACAAGAAACTCGAATTGGATCCTCGACTTGTGGGTCTTCCAGGTTCTCCAACAATTGTTCATAAGGTAGAAAAGATTCCAAAAGCAAGAACAACTAGAACGGCCGAATTAATAGAAGGACACGATCGTGAAGGTATAATAAATAGCATAACAAAAATCCTTCAATTAATACAAAAATAAAAGGACCATAATGAAATGATTACTATAAACAATGTCCAAAATAATCACATAACAAACAATGAGGAAAGGTATAGACACTTATTTGTCATAATTGAATCTATTAACAATGAATTGATTCCATCTAGCCTCGAAATGTTAGGAGAAGCAAGAAGATTGATGGACCATTTTAACCAAACCTATAACTTAAATGAAAAAGTTATTGCTATTCATTTGGGAGATAGTATAAAGAATTTATCACAAGATCTTATATACTATGGTGCAGATGCCGTAATATATGTAGATAATCCACATTTAAAATATCCCATTAATAAAATTTATACCAAAATAATATCTCAGATAGCAACGGATCCCAATTCTATTAGAGAAATCTCACCAGAATATTTCGCCACATTTAAAAAACCTCGTTATATGTTCTTTTTAGCAGATAGTATAGGTAGACATCTATCTTCTACCGTATTAGCCGAATTAGATTCTGGTCTGGCTTCAGATATAAATAAGCTGGTAATAAGCGATTTAGATATTAAACATCAACATAAAACAAAAGGAGAAACTATTACATATGAGAAAATCTTGGAGATGTATAGACCTGATTTTTCAGGATTTCTTTGGACTACAATCTTATGTCTTGATAACAAGAATTCTGAAATTGAAAAAGAATTTCATCCACAAGCATGCAGTATTATTCCAGGAGCTTTTCAGCCTATTATGAAAGATACAAAAAGGACTGGAGTAATATCTGAATACCGTCCCCAGTTTAATGAACAGGATCTCAAAATAAAAGTATTGAAACAAGAACTTGTAAAAAATCCTGTCCAGTTTGAGAATTATAAAATTATCGTGAGCTTTGGTAGAGGTATCAAAGAAAATCCAGAGGATAATATAAAAATTATAGAAAAATTAGCTAAAATTCTCGGCGCTGAAATTGGTATATCATTACCCATATCAAAGAAAATATTCCATTTAAGTGACAAATATGATTCTATTTATATAACCCCTAATAGAGTCATTGGAACGAGCGGCAGAAAAGTCACGCCTATTATTTATATCGCTGTTGGAATTAGTGGAGCAATACAGCATTTAGAGGGTATGAAAGAATCTGACTTTATCGTTGCTATAAATCCAGATGAAAATTCGCCCATCAAAGATGTGTGTGATGTTTTTATTAAAGGACGGATGGAAGATGTCATCCCAATTATTATACAAGAATTAGAAAAAAGGTCAGGGAAAATAAAAGAAGAAAAAGAAATCCAAGTGAACACATATGGAAAATTTTGATATAACTATAGTAGGAGGTGGGTCTGCAGGCTTAGCTGCACTCAAACACTTGTCTAGCTTAGGTAAACAAGCTATTTTGTTAGAAGCCGGCAAGGACGTTGGCTCTAAGAATGTTTCAGGAGGAATTTTATATTCTAAAAAATCAAATAATGGGAAAATATACAATGTTGAAGACATTTATGGAGAAAGTTTCCTAACCGAATCGCCTTACGAAAGGCTCATTACTAAATATGTTTTGAATGCTACATCAAAAGATAAAGTATTTTCTCTAGACCTTACCGATGCTCATAATTATCAAACAAATTTTGGTGTTTCTGTACTTTTAAATAAATTAAATTCCTGGTTTGCAAAAGAAGCACAAAGTGTAGCAGAAAAACTAGGTGGAGGCATTATTACAGGAGTGCATGTAAGATCTCTAAGTTGGGATGATAAAAGTTCAAAAATAATAGTGGAAACGGACGAACTAGAAGAATTTGAAACAAAAGTAATGATTGCTGCAGATGGTGTAAACTCTGAGATAGCAGAAATGGCAAACGCAAGGGAAAAATTTTCTCCTAGTGAATTATATCAAGGTGTAAAGGTTGTAGTAAAATTACCAGAAAAAATAATTGAAGAACGTTTTAATATAACCAACTCGAATGAAGGAGCCGCTTACCTTTTTGCAGGAGACGTATCGTTGAATCTTATCGGTGGTGGATTTGTTTATACCAACAGAGACTCACTTTCTATCGGAGGGGTTTATCATTATGATTCTTTACTAGAGAATCCAATACAACCTGCAGAAATTGTGAATGCAATGCTTAGAAATCCTCTGATCAGTGAATTAATAAAAGACGATGTTCCTTTAAAAGAAATAGATAAAACTCTCTCAAAAGAGGAACAAGTAAGAAAGTCCTTTGCAGTTACAAAGTTACTAAATAACTGGAATGAATTAAGGCAAATTTATTTTTCCCATAAATTAAAGATGAAATCAATCGAAGATAGAAAATACAACTCGGAGGAAGAAATAAAATCAAAGCTTGATAATTTAACTCAGAAGCTTACTAATGAATATCATACTAAATTTATGACCAATTATATAGAACTTGAATACACGACAAAATTAGTCCCAGATGGCAAACGAGGAAGGATGAAAAAACCATATAATAAAAATATATTATTTATTGGTGATGCAGCTGGTCGCGGTCTATTCTTTGGGCCGCGAATAGAAGGATTAAATGTAGGAATAGATGATGCAGCTAGAGCTTCCATTGCTATTGCTAGATCTCTCGATAAAAATAATTTTGGATCTGATTATTTAGGTGAGTTCTATACTCAATCGATAGAACAAAGTCCGTATAGTATTGACATGAAAGAAATTGATAAACAATATCTTAGTGTAATTTTAAATAGTACAAGAAAAAAAATATCATCTAACGCTTTGGGATTAAAACATAAAATACTTTTAAATCTTATATCTAAAGACAGTTTAAGGAATTTTTTTATTACATTGATTAATAAATATGGATATACACGTTTACTTTCATTTATTGAATCTGAAGATGTATACTTTAAAATTCCAATTAAAATCGCCGACAAGTTAGGAACAGTAAAGACGTCTACTTATATACCACAAATACCAACGGTTCAAGATAGAGTTGCAAAATTATGTTACCATGAAGATTCAATATCTCATATAAAAATTCTAAAATCTGGCCAAAATTTTCTTAAAAAAATGGTAACTCTTTGCCCAACAAAATGTTACAGCTTAGAGGGGAATGAGGTTATATTACAACATGAGGGATGTATTGAATGTGGTACTTGTTCCAAAGAAACGGAATGGAGGCATCCTAGAGGTGAAAAGGGTGTAGAATTTAAATATGGCTAATATTTACTGAAATTTCTTTATTTTACGATAACTATCTTATTCTATAACCAATTATTTCCAATGTAAGATTATTCTTTGTTAATGCAAATTTGGTACATATATAAAGGATAAAAATTTTTTAACAGACGATTTTATTATTATATAATAGTGATAATATTAAAGTAATTCATTTGTGTCAACTTTTCTACAAATTACAACATGAGTATATTGGTTGTAGGATGTTTCTTTAAACTATCTAAATACTTCGTTTATTATATATTATTTATTTTCGATATTCTAATTTCTTTTTTTCTGCAATAAATTCCTCGTCATTTCTTGTATCATTTTTCTCTGATTTTTCTTTATAAACACCCTCGTGGGAATCTTTATAAATGACTATTGCTGAATGTTGAAAGTCATTATCTAAAGGTGGAGATTCTCTATAGTAATATTTCAGATCAATAAATTCAAAGGAATTTCTGGTTTTGTCTTGCTTGTAACTTAACCATACATTTACTTTGTCTATTAAGTCATCAAATAAGTGGGTTTGAAAGGATTTAATCCTAATCTCTTTTTTTGAATCTCCCATTCTAAATACTTCTCCTTTATTAATAGAATGTTGATTGTTGTTTATGAATTTTTTCAGATATCTTTTTTATTTGAATCCAATATTTGTGATTATGTATTATGGAATTTTTTTCATAGATAGGCAAATTATAATTTTTCTTATGGTCATAATATTTTGGTAAACTGATGAACGCAATTATACAAAAGTTAAATTTCTAGTTGAACATCACTACTATTATTATCGAGAATAAAACTAGATACACCTGTTTAGCTTGTTGTTTCTGCCGTTTTTTTATGCACTTCTAGATTAGTTTCGTCTACCTTTATTGCTTGAGTTGGACAAACGGTTACACAAGCCATACACCAAATACAATCATGTTCCCTAACAGGGTCTGATTTATCAGTATAGTCTTTTCTTCCCTCTCGATCATGATTTTCACCTATGCCAGCACTAGTAGCATTTGTCATTTCTACTGCGGGTAAATCATGCTCACTTCTGTACCACTGGAATACTTGGACAGGGCATGCTTCTATACACGCTCCATCTGCAATACATGAATCCCAATCCACTCCAACGAAAGTACCATGAACTCCCAAGGGGACATATTCTTCCCCTCTTGTTTTGTATGACTCTTGAACTTGATCGTTTGAGGAGGACTCGGCATTAGATCGTCCAGGCCCCCAGACAAAGTGAAATCGGCCATCCTCATTTTTATGTTTCCCTATAACTTTGTGGTTCTTGGGAAATGCTGGATCTATTGGCATAATTATAATAA
>DAIPKY010000123.1:0-4447 GCA_036769505.1 Nitrososphaeraceae archaeon | reverse complement strand
GAAGATACAACAATTCCAAAAATAGTGGCACCGTTATTTGCAAAAATACTTGAACTTAATGCTAATTTGCAGCTGAATGCGAATTTACAGTTAATAAATTTTGGCAATATTATTAATAACTTATCTCAGTTGCCAGGATTAAGCCTACTTGATATTTCTGGCTTTTCCGGCTTGATATTATCAAATCCACTACAATCTTTAACAAAATTATTTACCATGATTTGGAACAATGATAATATCAGAAATTTTCTTAGTCAAAATCTAAATAATGTTTCTCCTTCAGATAATTCTACTCGAAAATTCTTAGAAGGACTATTAAATTCGGTAACTATCGATATTAAAGATCAATTTGCATCTCCAGAAGAAAGAATGTCAAAGTTTTTTGTATTTTCATGTATGGGAAGAGGTGAAAATCCTGGTACTTTAAAACTTAAAGCAAATTGGCAAAACATGGAAAATACAAATGATCGCGGAGAAAAATTATCTGTAGATTGGCCTGCCAATGCTAACAATAATGTATTTAAAAACATAATTGTTGGAGTTAAACAATTAGCAGGAAAAATAGAACAAGGTGGAGATACTAGAGTATTTACTCCTCTATGGAACTTTAACAATCCTCAAAAAAGCACTTCTGTGATTCTTCATCCATTAGGTGGTTGTAACATGGGAGAGGATCTTAACAATGGAGTGGTAAATAGCTATGGTCAGGTTTTTTGGAATGACGGATCAGCAGATAAAACAAAAGTGTATCCCAAATTATATGTAGTTGACGGATCAATAATACCTGAACCGTTAGGAGTAAATCCTTCATTGACTATATGTGCTGTTTCTTTTAGAGCGGCAAAACATATTTTGGTAGATATTTCTGAAGGATCATTATCATCAGAAGAAGCAAATAAATTTTTACCACAATGAAAATTAAAAGTAAATGATATTTTCTGAATAATGGATGATATAAGACAGTCTATATATCAAATCTCATTCATATGTAAGCTATTAAGAAATATAAAATAATTCGTTATCAAATATAAAAGGACTGTTACTAAATTCTACAACATACTGTTTAAAAATGTAAAAATCTTGCGACGCCGAAAAATTATCATTTATTATATTTTAAAATAAGATGAATAAAGTTATGAATTTCTATAATATCAAAGACTATCGATTTAAATTAAAATAATTTTTTAATGGTTTTAATCGCTCTTGTTTTAGAATTAGAATTATAGCAACAGCGACTCTTGCAACTATACTCCAAAATATAACCATCGATGTTGGTTGACCTTCAATGGGCCAAGAATCTCCCCAAACTTGACAAGTACCAATTGGATTGTAGTAAAAAATAATCCAATCTAGAAGAGATGGCGTATCATGAATAATACAGTTCTCATCAGCATTCCATAAAGGCAAATCATGGGTTAATCTCATTACACCCCATAACGCTGAATCCATTACTGAAGATGATATTAACACACCTGCTAAAAATAATCCCCATCTTTTCGGAGTCATTACAAGAAGGAAAAGTCCAGGGATACAATGTCCAATAACATTCCATGGTTGATAGATAGAGTTTCCACCAAGAATTTTTCCAATATCTTCACATATTTGACCATTATCAGAACAATATTTAGCTGAATCAAGATAGTTAAACCATACACCATATCCAAAGGAAATCAAAATTACTACTACAAATATCTTTTTTTTACTCCAACGACTTCTTTGGATATCGACTTGCAATTTTATAATTCTTTGAAATTTGTTGAATATAAATATGATCTACCATCAATCAACAAAACAAAAAATTTAAATGAGTATTATGGTTAATAATGGTATTGTGATAGATATTTGTTATTATTGTACTACATTTATAGATAAAAGAATTAATATATCAATATTTTAACATAAAATTGCTAAACCATTAGAATCTAATTTTCTATCTATCATCATCTTCCTTAAATATTAGAAACAAATCTTATAATGATAAATGGCTATAATAGAAGGTTATATACGTGATGTATCTAACCAACCTATATCGGGAATATCTATTCAAGCCTTTCAAGATCGTCAATTAATTGGAGATCTTAACCTTACACGTGATCCAGTAATTACCGATAATAATGGATACTTCAAACTAATACTAACTCGAGATATCGAAGCGGTAAATTCTAATGTTTATTTAATTGTAATAGATACTGAAAAAAAATTTGTATCAATGAGAGATTGGAAAAGCAGATACAAAAGAGAAACAAAGGAAATTATATTTAATGGTGTGAAGGCAAGAAAATGGAAAGGCAATATTATTGACAATCTAGATAACATAATAGAAATTATTGTTATTCATGATCAGATACCAATTCCAAATACATATGAATCAGTAGTTATTGGTTCAGGTTTTGGAGGAACAATTATTTCTTTATCAATTGCAAAAAAATATGATGAAAAGAATAAAAAAGATTCAGGAAAAAGGCGTGTTTGTATACTGGAAAGAGGTCAATGGTGGATTAGCCACGAAATACCTCAATCTCTAGAACAAAATTCAATGAATTCAAAATCCTTACGTTCCTATTTAATAAAGAATAATATGCCATTCAATACTTGGGCATATCCAAATGATCTAAAAGAAATGTTAACTGCTATTGGAAATTCTAGGGCTGTAAATCCGGTTGAAGGCGTTTACGATTTTAAAAGGATGAAAAATATTAACATAATTTCTGGAAGTGGTGTTGGAGGAGGTTCATTAGTTTATTTTAATATAACAGAACAGCCAGATCGTAATGTCTACGAAAATTGGCCAACAGAACATGATGGGGGCCCTTCCTTAGACGACTATTTTCCAGTTGCAGAACAATTCATAGGAGTTAATCCAATATCAACTATTTCTGCATTATCAAAACCCCCATTTCAGTTGCCTAAAGCCAAAGTTTTTCAAGATGCTGCACAACAGATTTCAATTGATAAAAAAAATATAATTAATTCATACAGATTAGATCCAGATGGTAAAGTCATTAAAGATAGTAACGGAAATCCAATATTAAATTTTGATGCAAAATTATCTATTACAGATATGTCAAGTGATGTTTTTTTTCAAAATCCAGACAAACCAGAACAGAATCGTCCCAATGAAAATGACATTAAGAAATACTCTAGTTTGAATCCAATTGAAAAAAATATCTGTCAAAGACAAGGAAGATGTGGTCTTGGATGTATTCCAGGAGCACGTCATACATTAAATAAACAAATTGTTAATGCTATAATTAACGAAAAATTTCCACTTGACGTTCATCCATTATGTGAAGTCTTGGAAATTTATGAAACAGGTGAACAAGACTATAAATATGCAATAAAATTTCTAGATTATCGCTATATTATAGATAATGATGATTTTTCACCCAGAAATATAACCCCCGAAGAAAGAACTAGTATTACTAAAATAATCAAAACAAAGCAAGTGATTCTTTCAGCAGGAACATTAGGATCAACTGAAATTTTACTAAAATCTAAAAAGCTTAATTTAAGTAACATGTTGGGAAAGAAATTTTCAACTAATGGAGATCTTTTTGGAGTAATAAATCCAACAAAATATAATGTAGACTCAACAAGAGGACCTACTCAAACTTCTATAGCCTTATTTAAGGATAAAGACAATTTTTCTTTTTCAATAGAAGATGTAGGTATTCCGAAAATGTTTGCAAATGTTTTTGCTACTATATTTGATATTATGAGAAAACAAAAAGGGTCTGTTCCATTAAAACCATTTATACCTAATGAATCATTCATATCATTATTTACAAAGATGGTTCTTAATAACATTAATTTTGACAAACCAGAAACAAAAAATATTTTATCTAAACTAAAGGAGATTGACATCCCTACTCTTTCAACTTTCCTTAACATTTTTTCTAATTTTGTCAGTCTCTTTTCAAAAAATAAACTAAATAGATCTTCTGAAGAACTAGTCTCTAATATCTTAGTTTTATTTGGAATTGGAAGAGATAACAATGAAGAATCACAATTGTTTTGGAATAATAAAGATAATAAAATAGACTTAGATAAAGATTATAATTTAGATCAAGAAATTTACGATAAAATATTAAATGGTATGAAATTGTTTGCACAAGAAATAGGAAAAGAAGGAGAAAATAGTCTTATAACACCTTTGTGGGATAAACAATCTAAAACCCAAATTTCTGCTCATCCTATAGGGGGATGTCCAATGGCTGATGATGCATCCAATGGAGTTGTTGATAGTTTAGGAAGAATATTTAATGGTAAGAATGGAAAAATTACATATCCAGGATTATATGTTGCTGATGGATCTATAATTCCAACATCTTTGGGAGTGAACCCTTCTTTAACTATAAGTGCATTGGCAGTTAGAATAGCGTCTCATATTGAGCAAAATTTGCAATAACATATTATTCAATATTCTGTAAGAAAGGGACCAAAATTT
>DAIPKY010000122.1:0-4491 GCA_036769505.1 Nitrososphaeraceae archaeon | reverse complement strand
CGACGGTAATATAACAGATATGCTATGAACTTTTTGAATTCAAGATAATTAAATTTTCAATAACATCTAAATATATTCTTCAAGTTTCAGAACCAAGCAAGATATCAAGTCTTTTTCCATATTATCATCAAGTTATCTAAAAAATTGAGAGATATCGATAAGAGTCTGAAATCAATGATTTGCATATATAGAAACAAAGACAGAAATGAATTTGCTATTGAGTTAAAGGAAGATGAGAATTTTAGAGCTATGACAAAAGTAGGTGAATTTTATACAAAATTTGTTGATGTATTTGAGCAAATAATAGATGAGAATAAATAGATTGGGGACAAGAATTAAAAATATGGATTGCTACTGCAAAGAAATATGAAACCATATTTGTTGTTGAAGTAAACCTGAGTGGTTACAATGAATTAACAGATTTAAGTTGTTCCTGAAGCCTAAAAGAGATAGAACACGAAGAGTTCAATCGTAGTACTGTCACTATTATTTCTTATTTTGTTTTAGACTGTATAAAGCATATAACAAACTATAGATTTCTTTATATTTTCTCATACTGCATTTATCTTTTATCTAATTTTTATTGCCTTCATGTAGTTGTTCATATCATTATTATTAATAGACATAAACTGTCAAGTAGGAAATCCAAATATAGGAAATGACCAATGAATCCAATCAATAAAGAGGGGAAAATATTCACATCTACTTTTTACTTGGGAAATCATGCAATTCACTTGATGAACATCTCAGGCAATTCCTAGGTTCATTGCTATTCAAATATGAAATATAAAAACATTTAGAGCACTGTAAACGAGAAAATCTGCTTGTCAGTTCCAATGAATAATTCTCGGTCTTTTTTATTACTCGCAGGGAAATTAGATTTTCAACAGCGACAGTTATCATATTATTCATATCCTGCAAATTATAATTCCTATATCTCAAATACAAACTGATCATTTCTCCTCCAAGTGACTCCATTTTAAAATGTTGTATCCCTTGATTAAACTGCCGGAAAAAATGATCACGTAAATACCATTCAATTTCATTAGTTTGTATATCTCTCATTACTATTCATATTAAATAAATCTTGTTTGATAAAAATTCTACACTCTTTAGTTGGAAATGTATATCAATAATAATACATAAACAGAAATGCTATAGTGCTATCTATTTGAGATTAAGCTTAAAGAAAACCTTAGTGTCTATCACTATTGGCTAATGTAGACATTTAGGAATATTTAACGAAATTAACTACCTTAATATTTCAAAAATTATTTTAATTAAGTTTCTAATAATAAAGGCTAAATGCATACAAGGTAGTGGTAAAACACTCTTATATACAATATTCTATTCCCTATTATTTATACAGATTTAAAATTATAATTAATAATAAAAAAATTCTACAGTATGAGTTGATGATATAATTAAATCAAATAATTATTTCATAGTTAAATTTTGACCCAAGATATGAATATTTCTTATATTTTTTTATTTGCAAATATTATGCAGAAGGTTTTTCTTTAATTAGCTTACCTTTTCCTGTGAGGTTATATTAAAATATGTAATCATTTATCTATTAATATGGGAAACAGAAGTAGAACGGAAATAGTTAGTAGTATTCTTGATGCTGCAAATGGAGGAACAACTAAGACAAAAATTATGTACACAGCTTTTCTAAGCTATAACCAATTAAACGAATACCTTTCTCTGTTGACAGAAAACAATCTAATAGAATATCTTGACGGGACTAACAAATTCAAGACTACTGAAAAAGGCTTATTCTTTCTTAAAGTGCATAATGAAATTGGAGAATTATTACAACAAACTACTATTGAAAACAGTAACTAATTAATTAAGCTCATAATTGCTAGATTCCAACAATCTCACCTTTTTTTCTACTAACAACAATTTGCAATAAAATAAGTAATTTTTAAATATTAAATAATTTGTTAAAAGGAACTAAAAGCTCAAACAACCTTGCTAATTCAAATTTGTTCTCATACTTCTTAAACATTTTTAACAATTTTTTGTTAAAGTCTAAAGTAATTTTAGTTATGTAACTATTGTATACGCCAGAATTTCTAGCATAATCTAGATAGTTTCATACAGTGGACTAATATTGTTCAATACTGTTAACTCTTCCTCTAGTGAAGTAGGAAAACTGGCTTTTCTTAACAATATGCCTGCTTTATTCATAACTCAATTAAATGTAAGTAGTAGTGAGAGGCCACAGGCAACAAAGATGTAGGAGTTGAAATAACAGAAAAATAATATTATTCATCAGTTTTTTTATTTTGATTACTGATATTACCCTATTAACTATTTATCATCAATATTGTTACTTTTAAAAAATTTTAATACATGAAAAACACCCCTTATAGGGTAATTTAATAGTTATTAGAACTTAGGTACAATATGAAATAAAGGTAGATTTTATTTTCGATACATAAAACTCTGTTTACCTTCTTCATTATTTCTAGAACGCTTGGTAATATTCTGGCTAGGCCTCTTCATCTATTTTTTCTATGAGCTCTCCAGTTGGTAAAAGTGAATTTATATGTACTTTAAATGAAATACCTATTTTAATTATTTTTTTCTATGAATTTTCTTTTTTAAGGCTTTAAATTCTGTGGTTGATTGGATCAAAAAATAAAGCTGTAAAAATTCGTTCGATAGAATTTTTATTTTAGCTAATTATTTAATATGAATATGTCTGAATTAGAATTATGCCCAACATGTAAGAAAGGAAAGTTTAGAGCAACAGAGGATAATACTAGAGAGTTGGTATGCGATTATTGCGGTCAAAAACGTTCCAATGCCGGTGTTAATGAATTTATCTAAGTAGTATCATAGATTTCAATTATATTTTTTATTAACCGATTTTCGATATTTTAATTCATTTGACAAATCTGAACTAACAACTACTACTATGAATCTGCCCTCCTTTTTTTAAAATACAAAAAGCTTGCTTAGCAATCTGGACTTGTCAACAATATAATTTCAATAGAAACTATTGTATCAAAAGATTCATGTTGAAGTATCTGATAATAAAAGCTAAATACTATAGAGTAGAACCTCACTACATTCAGGAGAGGAGTCTACTTCTGACAGGTTAGTACTTTTCTTGGGTTCGCTGTACTTGAAAGTAATAATAAATTAAGTAATTTTTTTGATAAAATTTAGCTATTCATCCTTTCTTATAATTAAACATAATTCACTAAATTTGATAACTTTGTAAAAGAAAATACAAGAATAATACAGTCAGCAGTAATCTTTTTGATTGCTTTAATCATTTGAGGATATAGTAGCCAGTCTTTATCTTCTTTTGAAATTTGTGGGTCTAAAAGGAAAAAGTCACCTATTGTAACCAATAGTTTGGATTTGTATTTTTTTGTTATATCTTTTTCAAAATCTATTATCAAGAAATGTGCCAATTTGATATATTGTGAAAACTCTTTTTACTATGATACGTTCTAATGCCCTGTCTAGTATCCTATATTTTGTATCAGCTGTTTGCGTTATATTGTAAAAGTCAAATTTGTTGTCCGTAATCAAAAAACAAATACATTAGGCGATTCTAACCCATTATGACGTTTTTGGTACTATGCCTCTGACAATAGTATCACAAACAAAATCTATATGAGGTTTAACAAAACAAGCTACGTCATCTCCTCCTATTGTTAGTTCAATTGTTGTTCTTCTAGTTTTTCTTTTGCTTATCTTTTTTATCATTTTTGTCATTACTATAAAATTCGATTACGAATTTATCTTCTAAGAGTTTTTGAGCTGATATAAATTTAGGTAATAATGAAATTGGTTCATTATCTAATAATATCAACTACAACAAACCAACACATCCTTCTATTTGTTCTAGCAATCTAGTTTGAGAGAGGGAGAGGGGGGAGGGCTATACTGATTACGAACATTTAGTTTTTTTCAATTCTAATAGTAGAGATTATAAACAAGTTCTTCTAGTGCCTAATTAAAGGAAACGAACAAAAAGAAGTATATATATTATATTGTCTAAATATATATTAAGAGGTTCTGTTTGGAGTTCTTTGGACTGAAAAAACCAAACTAGAGGACATGTTATACATACATGAGCCTCAATGAACCTCCTGTTTTTGTTACTTTAACAACTGACCTTCCCTTATCTATTAAGAAAAATTAATAATTGTTAAATCAATTTGAGACAAATTTAGTAATAATAAAAGCTTACTAGAAGATAGTAATAGGAAAACGTACATTATACTATATATAAAAAAAATTTTAGTAAATAGTAGTATAACAATAATCAATTAATATTTCAAAATATAGGATAGAGAAAGGAGAGATATTGCTGAAGAAACTCTTTATAATTATAGAAATAGATGATTAAAAAGTAGATTATAATTATAGATTGGTTCTTATAAATTATAAAAATTGTTTTTATATTATTAAATATTATGTATTGGCAATGGCTGAAAATATGTCTAACAAGTCTAATGATTC